>CAYMMQ010000095.1:5616-9408 GCA_964391585.1 uncultured Ectothiorhodospiraceae bacterium | reverse complement strand
ATTTTTCCTGTACCAAAATAACAGGATTGTGGATGAGAGTAATAAATCCCTGATACTGCCGCGGTGGGAAGCATCGCATAACTTTCCGTTAGACTGATCCCAGTATTTTCTTCTACATTTAAAAGCTGCCACAACGTTGCTTTTTCAGTATGATCAGGCGATGCAGGATAACCCGGGGCAGGGCGAATGCCTTGATATTCCTCTAAAATTAATTGCTCATTACTTAAGTCTTCTTCTTTGGCATAAGCCCAAAACTCTTTTCTAATACGTAAATGCATCTGCTCTGCAAACGCCTCTGCAAGCCTATCAGCAAGTGCTTTGAGCATAATGCTTTTATAATCATCCATCTCTTGCTCAAATTCTTTAATTTTTTCTTCAATTTTATGACCTGTAGTAACTGCAAAAGCGCCGATATAATCTGCTTGAGTATTTACTGGGGCAATAAAATCAGACAAACATAGATTGGCTTTGCCTTTTATTTTTTTCATTTGTTGGCGAATATTGTGAAAGCGTGAAAGCTCTTCTGTACGTGTTTCATCTGTATATATACAGATATCATCAGCAAGGCTGTTAGCTGGAAACAAACCAATAACCGCAGAAGCTTCTAACCATTTCTCATCGACAATTTGTGCTAACATTTGTTGTGCGTCGGCAAATAATTGTTTGGCATGTTCACCAACACCTTCTTTTTCAAAAATACCTGGATAACGTCCTTTTAATTCCCAGGTTTGAAAAAATGGAGTCCAATCAATCAGTGGCACTAAAGTTCGCAGATCGTAATCCTTAAAAACTTTAACACCAGTAAAAACTGGTTTAGGTGGAATATAACTATCCCAGTCGATGGTTGTTTTATTAGCTTGTGCTTGAGTAAGGCTTAATTTATTATCTGTGGCAGTTTTATTTTTGCGCACTTGACGAATTTTTTCATATTGCTCATCTATTTGCGTGACATATTTTGCTGCCAAAGTAGGGGATAATAATTTTTGTACCACACCTACGGCACGAGAGGCATCTAAAACATGAATGGAGGGATACTGGTAAAAAGGATCAATTTTAACCGCCGTATGCATACTTGATGTGGTTGCACCACCAATTAATAAAGGTTGAGTATAACCAAGTCGCTGCATTTCTTTAGCGACATGAACCATCTCATCCAAAGATGGGGTAATTAAACCGGATAAACCAATAATATCAACTTTTTCTTCTTTAGCTTTGGCCAAAATCGTTTCTGCTGATACCATCACGCCCAGATCAATCACTTCATAATTATTACATTGTAAAACCACGCCAACGATATTTTTACCAATATCATGCACATCTCCTTTTACCGTGGCCATTAATACTTTGCCATTACTATGTGGAGTAGTTGATGATTTAGTGGCTTCAATATAAGGCAATAAATAAGCAACGGCTTTTTTCATCACCCGAGCAGATTTTACTACTTGAGGTAAGAACATCTTACCTGCTCCAAATAAATCGCCCACTTTATTCATTCCATCCATTAATGGGCCTTCGATCACTTCCACGGGTTCTTTAGCAGCAAGTCGTGCTTCTTCCACATCGGCATCTATAAACTCGGTCAAGCCTTTAACTAAGGCATGGCTTAGACGTTCTGACACACAGGCTTCACGCCAGCTTAAGTCCACGGTTGAAGCTTGTCCTTGTGTTAAAGAGCTATCATGCCGATAAGATTCGGCAATTTCTAATAACTTATCGGTTGCATCAGGATGCTTGTTTAACACCACATCTTCAACCGCTTGTTTTAATTTTGCAGGGATATCGTCATAAATTGCCAACTGTCCGGCATTAACAATCCCCATATCCATGCCTGCTTGAATCGCATGATATAAGAATACTGCATGAATGGCCTCACGTACGGGATTATTGCCTCGAAAGGAAAAAGACACATTAGAAACCCCTCCAGATACTTTGGCATAAGGAAGTGTTTGTTTGATTTGATGGGTGGCTTCAATAAAATCCACACCATAATTATTATGCTCATCTAAACCGGTGGCAACCGCAAAGATATTGGGATCAAAAATAATGTCTTCTGCTGGAAACCCCACTTTTTCAGTAAGTAATTGATAAGAGCGGGTGCAGATATCCACCTTGCGTTGAATGGAATCTGCCTGACCTTGTTCATCAAATGCCATTACAATTGCCGCAGCACCATAACGCCTAACTAAACGAGCGGCTTGTAAAAACTTTGCTTCGCCTTCTTTTAAGCTGATGGAGTTTACAATGCCTTTACCCTGTATACATTTTAAACCTGCTTCAATCACTTCCCATTTTGAAGAATCGATCATCACTGGCACTCGAGATATATCAGGTTCAGAAGCGATTAAGTTGAGGAAATATTGCATGGATTTAGCACCATCCAACATGCCTTCATCCATATTAATATCAATAATTTGCGCACCATTATCAATCTGTTCTTTTGCAACCGATAAGGCTTCTTCAAAGGCATTTTCTTTAATCAGACGTAAAAATTTTGCCGAGCCGGTCACATTGGTGCGTTCCCCAACATTAACAAACAATGAGCTTTCATCAATATCAAAGGCTTCAAGGCCCGATAAGCGACATTTGGTTTTAAGGGTGGGGATTTGTCTGGGGGGATAGGGTTTAACCGCATTAATAATAGCTTCAATATGATTAGGAGATGAGCCACAACAGCCGCCGATAATATTAATATATCCTTCATCTGCCCATTGTCTGATTTCTTCAGCCATCTCTTCGGGAGACATATCAAATTCGCCAAATTCATTGGGAAGTCCGGCATTAGGATGGGCAGAAACATAACAATTTGCAATTTGATGTAGTTGACTGACATAGGTGCGTAATTTTTCTGGTCCTAATGCACAGTTCAAACCAATACTGACTGGCTCCGCATGGATTAGTGAGTTATAAAAGGCATCGGTCATTTGCCCTGTCATGGTACGACCTGATTCATCAGTAATGGTACCTGAGATCATAATGGGGTATTCAATACCTGTTTGTTCAAAATAATTTTTAACGGCAAAAATGGCCGCTTTAGCATTAAGTGTATCAAAGATAGTTTCAATTAAAATAATATCTACACCACCTTTGATTAAGCCAGCGGTGGCTTCGGTATAAGCGGCTACTAATTGATCAAAGTTGATATTACGCAAGCCAGGATCATTGGCATCTGGTGAAATACTGGCAGAGCGACCTGTTGGTCCTAATACCCCAGCAACAAAACGAGCTATTCCATCTTTTGCTTGTGCTGCATCAGCAGCTTGTCGAGCAATTTGTGCTGAAGTTATGTTTAACTCGGTGACCAAATCCTGCATCTGATAATCGGCCATAGAAATGCTGTTTGAGTTAAAGGTATTAGTCTCAATAATATGAGAGCCTACGTTTAAATATTGTAGGTGTAAGTCCTTGATCAAATCCGCTTGGGTGAGTGATAATAAGTCATTATTGCCTTTAACATCGACCGCCCAGTCTTTAAAACGCTCACCACGATAATCTGCTTCCGTTAATTTATGACGTTGGATCATAGTCCCCATCGCCCCATCAAGAAATAATATTTGTTGTTGTAATAAATTAAGTAATTCATTAAAGCGGGGCGATTTTTGCAGTTTTTGCATGGAGTTTCCTAAATAAATGGGTGTAATTTTTAGTATGCTTCCCCTCGCCTAGAAGCACCTTATCTTGGTTGAAAAGGGGGTAGGGGATTTTATTTAAAAGATCAAATCTCCCCTAACCCCTCTTTGCTAAAGAGGGGAACAGTTTTGAGCAATAATTTCTCTCTTTGCTAAAGGGGAACAG
>CAYMMQ010000095.1:0-5516 GCA_964391585.1 uncultured Ectothiorhodospiraceae bacterium | reverse complement strand
AGGGGAACAGTTTTGAGCAATAATTTCTCTCTTTGCTAAAGGGGAACAGCTTTTAGCAATAATTTCTCTCTTTACTAAAGGGGAACAGTTTTTAGCAATAATTTCTTATGTACTTACCTATAAGTAGCATATTATAACAGATATATAGTAGTAATCATTACTCAAAATCATCTTTAGGAATTCTACAGCAAAGCTAAATGTGTCGGAATGAAAAATAGAATTAAGGTAATAATTAAGGCAATGATTGCGGATTTACTAATTTTGCTTCTCATTGCTTTTAAGTCTATACAGTTCTATAATTCTTTTTTGCTTCGGCCAACTCATCTTATCTAAAACGCTATGAAATCAATTTTATTATTTGCTTGTTTATTATTTTCCTTTGTTTCTAATGCCGATGAACGTTTAAGCCTAAGTGGAAAATCAATGGAAGGCGGTTTATTGTATGGTAAAACTCGAGCGGATGCAGAGGTTTATTATCAAGATAAACGCATTCAAGTCTCTCCTCAGGGGGATTTTATTATAGGTTTTCATCGTGATGAGGGCAAAAGTGCTAGCTTAAAAGTTAAACTAAAGGATGGTACGCAACTTTCACGAAATATCACTATAAAACAACGCGATTATAAAATTGAACGTATTAATGGTTTACCTAAGTCTAAAGTTGCTGCGCCACGTTCGCCTGAACTTATCAAACGCATTAATGATGAAATACAGTTAGCCAAAAAGGCTAGAGCCAGAAGTGATGAAAGACTGGATTATTTGACCGATTTTATCTGGCCAGTTCAAGGGCGGATCAGTGGTGTATATGGTAGTCAGCGCATATTAAATGGTAAAGCTCGCAGGCCTCATTATGGTGTTGATATTGCGCAACCGACTGGCACAAAAGTCGTTGCACCAGCTGCTGGAATTATCACTATGGCCCACAAGGATATGTTTTATTCAGGTGGTACTTTAATTTTGGATCATGGGCATGGTTTATCTTCTTCGTTTTTACACCTTTCCAAAATTTTGGTGCAAGAAGGGGATGTGGTTAAACAAGGTGATGTGATAGCAGAAGTAGGGGCTACTGGGCGAGTAACAGGAGCACACCTTGACTGGCGTATGAATTGGTTAGATAAACGTATTGATCCGCAATTATTAGTTCCTGATATGCCTAAGTTAGGCACTGCTGAAAAACATTAAATCAATTAAAGGGGCTAAAGAATGAAGTTTGTTTTTGTATTGATGTTTTTATGCCTGTCCTCAAGTGTATGCGTACACGCGAATGAAAAGCCGATAGCCGCGAAACCGATTGTTTTTGTTTCTATTTTACCTTTACAATATTTAGTACAACAATTAGTCGAAGATAAAATACAAGTAGATGTATTAATCCCAGCTGGACATTCACCAGAAACTTATGAGCCTTTACCTTCACAAATGATGAGCATTTCGGCGGCTAAATTGTTTTTCTCTATTGCCTTGCCGATTGAATTAAAGCTGAAATCACGCTTGATGAATGTCAGTTCAGATTTATACTTTGTCGATATACAACAAGGCATTGATTTATATCAACAAGATGATATTCATACTTGGTTAGATCCGCATTTGCTCAATCAACAATTAAATATTATACAGAAAAAGTTGATTGCTACTTTTCCGCATTTAAAAGCCACTATCTCAAACCACTATGAGCAGTTGTCAGAAAAATTAGCTCAACTCGATAAGAAAATTCAGAGCACGGTTAATAATGATAAAGGTTTACGTTTTCTTTGTTATCATCCGGCCTTAAGTTATTTTTCGAGTCGCTATCAATTACAACAAATGTCCATTGAAGCAGAAGGAAAACATCCATCTTCCGGTCATATGATTGATTTAATGAGTCGTTTAAAACAACTGAAAGTAAAGTATTTGCTGGTTGAAAAACAATTTCATGCCAAGTCGGTTGATACTGTTGTACAAACACTAGACTTAGAAAAAATAGCAATTGATCCTTTGGCGTATGATTATTTTTCTAATATGGAATATATTAGCCAGTCCGTTAAAAAAGCTTTATTTTAATACGAATGATGTAAAGTCTTATGGTAAATGCTAATCAATGAAAAATATCATCTTAGAATTAACTAAAATTAATTTTTATTACCAACATCTTCATATCCTTGAAGATGTCGATATGCAAATTCGTGAAGGTGACTTTACCGCATTAATAGGGCCTAATGGTGGAGGGAAAACAACTTTAATTAAAATTATTTTAGGTTTGCTAATGCCAGATTCGGGGCATTTGAACTTATTTAATAAGCCTTTAAACAGGGCAAGAAAAAATTTATCTTATATGCCACAGTTTGCCAGTTTTAGTAGAAACTTTCCTATTACGGTGATGGAAACAGTATTGCAAGGTTGTTCATTTCATACCAGCATGAAAAACCGTTTTAACCGAAGCGATAAGCTAAAAACAGAAAAAGCATTACGAGAAACTTTAGTTTGGGATTTGCGCGATAAACCGATTAGTCAACTTTCTGGTGGGCAGTTACAACGAGTTTTAATTGCTCGAGCAATTGCTGGAGAGCCACAATTATTACTTTTAGATGAACCTACGGCAAATATTGATGAACGCTCTGAAAAAGATATTTTTGATGTTTTTAAGGCTTTAAATCAACGGATGAGTATTTTAGTGATTTCTCATGATATTGCCTTTGTCTCTGAATATGTTAGTCAAATTTATTGTTTAAACAAAACCATGATGTGTCATCAAGCTGAAAATATTGATAGTTTGTCTATTCAGCAATTATATGGTGAGCATATTAATACCGTACATCATCATTCCCAACATTGTTCTCACAGTTCAAACTAACGGCTAATAATGACTGATATTATTACAGCTTTTGTTCAATTTCCATTTTTACAAAATGCTTTTTTAGCCGGATTTCTTGCCAGTATTGGCTGCGGTTTAATCGGTCCTTTTGTGGTGATTAACCGTATTAGTTATTTAGCAGGTGGTATTGCGCATGCGGTGTTAGGCGGAATGGGCGCTGCTATCTATTATGGTTTTCCCCCTTTGATTTCAGCCTTGATCACCGCTGTGCTTAGTGCATTATTAATTGCATATGTCAAATTAAAATACACTCAACAAGAAGATACTATTATTGGCTCTTTATGGGCGGTTGGTATGGCAACGGGGATTTTATTTATCTCCAAAACACCTGGGTATAATGCCGAGTTAATCTCTTATTTGTTTGGAAATATTCTTATTGTTGCAAACAGTGATTTATCAATGATGTTGCTCTTAGATTTAGTTGTGATCGCAATGGTGCTTATTTTTTACCGAACCTTTGTACTGATCTCTTTTGATAGTGAATATGCACAAACTCGAGGTATTAATGTTAATTTGTACTACACTTTATTATTGTGTCTGATTGCAGTGGTAGTGGTGTTGTTAATCCAAGTGGTCGGTTTGATTTTAGTGATTGCCTTACTGACGATTCCTGCAGCCATCTCATCTCACTATTTATTCTCTTTGCACAAAATTATCTTCTTATCTATGTTGCTGGGATTTGTTTTTAGTAGTGGCGGTATTGTTGTATCTTTTTATAGTGATGTACCAGCAGGGGCAACCATTATTATTCTCGCTACATTATGTTTTTTCTTATCCACCTTGTTGGCAAAACCCTTGTTAAAATTGTTTTCAGTAAAAAAATAAAGTTTGATGATATTAAACATTTGATTCTCACAAAGTCTTTATTTTTACTCGATCTATCTTTATTGTCATATGTTTTTTTGTTTGCTGTCTATACAAACAGAGTGGGCTTCTATAATATGAGCATTTAATTAGCTTGTGTTTAAAAAAAGGAAAAGGTAATGAGAAAAATCACCATCATCGGTGCTGGTAATGTTGGCGCTCATGCTGCGGTTTCTGCAGCAACTCAACAATTAGGAAATATTGTTTTATTAGATAAAGATGCAGATTTAGCCAAAGGTAAAGCGATAGATATTACCCAATCGATGGCTGCTTGTTTTAGTGATGCCTTGGTGATGGGGACAGATGATTATGCCGATATTGAGGGTTCTGATATTGTAGTGATTACCGCAGGTGTGTCACGTAAGCCCGGAATGTCACGAGATGATTTATTATTTATAAATGCAGGGATTATTGAGCAGATTGTTAAAAAAGTGGTAAAACATGCTCCGGATTGTACTTTAATCATGGTAACAAACCCTGTCAACACCATGGTGCAACTTGCTTATGAAGTCAGTGGTTTTAATAAAGAACGGGTAATTGGTATGGCGGGAATACTCGATGGTGCTCGATTTAAATACTTTATTGCCCAAGCGTTGAATGTTCGTGCCAGTGAGGTGGTAACAATGGTTTTGGGGGATCATGGTGAATTGATGGTTCCTTTACATGATCATTGTCAGGTTAATGGCCAGCCGATCTGTGAATTATTAAGCGCAGAGCAAATTGATGAGATTATTTTACGTGTGCAACATGCTGGCTCTGAAATTGTTAATTTACTAAAAACAGGTTCGGCTTATTTTGCCCCCGGCATTGCTGTCATTCAAATGGTAAAAGCAATTTTAAGAGATGAAGGGAAGATGTTGCCTTGTGCGGCTTACCTGGATGGAGAGTATGGCACAAAAGGTGTTTTTGTTGGAGTCCCCGTTGTTTTAGGCAGTAAAGGTATTGAAAAAATTGTTCAAATCCGCCTTAGTGAGCAAGAAAACAAGGCCTTTTTAAACTCTGTGGAACATATTGTAGAGAGAACAGCAGACTTAAATAAAAAAAGGCAAAAAACAAGCTGAAAACAAATTGATTTACTTTAATGAGCCAATGCAATAAATTTTAATGAGCTTATAGTCTAATTTAATCATAAAATAGAGTCGCTTTTAACTTTATGGACAAGAAAAATTCCAACTATCATCATCAGTCACGATTAATTGTTATTTTTAGTGCGCTAGCTATTTTCTTTTTTATAAGTATAGCAACACTGAGTTTATCCTATTTTAGTGATGTTGATATCGCTTGGCAGCAGCATAGTGAAAAAGCGACCGAAATTGCCGATATCATGTCTAAAATGAATCAATATATCGGTTATGGCGGTTTTATTCATAATTTTAAAAACCTGGTATTACGCCGAGATCTTGCTCGCTATCAGCATGAAATTGAGCAAAATATAGCTGGTTTTCGAGCGCAGCTGTTGCGTTTAGATAAAATATTACAGCGGGACGAAGATAAAGCTCAAATTACGCTTATCCGAACAGTTTTTGAGTCATATGTTGACAATTATAAAAAAATATCCATTTTGGTCGCCAATGGAGCATCCTCTGAAGCAATTGATAAGGTTGTGAAGGTGGATGATGCACCAGCATTAAAAGCGTTCTCTGCTTTAAATGCTCGCACTAAAGAGCGAGCTTTACAGACTGAAAAAGCTGCGCAGCAGGCTTATGATACAGCCCTGGAGTTTGCTTTGTTAGGTGATGCGTTGATATTAGTGACGAATTTAGCTGCCGTTATTGCTATTTTACTATCTGTGCGTATATTCTATAAC
>CAYMMQ010000094.1:0-9430 GCA_964391585.1 uncultured Ectothiorhodospiraceae bacterium | reverse complement strand
TTAAACCGGCCCCATACCAACATTAAAATAACCGGAATCTACATGGATATTTTCACCGGTAATTCCTGCAGATAAATCAGAGCATAAAAATGCTGCAGCATTTCCAACATCTTCAATGGTAATATTTCTTCTCATAGGAGCATTATTTTCAACATGATCGAGCATTTTCTTGAAATCTCCAATACCTGCTGCCGCTAAGGTTTTAATTGGACCTGCAGAGATCGAATTGACTCGGATCCCATCAGGACCAAGTGATTCTGCCATATAGCGCACATTTGCTTCTAAACTGGCTTTAGCCAACCCCATCACATTATAATTTGGCATAGAACGCTCTGCACCTAAATAGGATAAGGTTAATAATGCGCCATTTTGCCCTTCCATCATATTTCTACCCGCTTTAGCCAAAGCAGCAAAACTATAGGATGAAATCTCATGAGCGGTATTAAAACCTTCACGAGTAACACTGTCTAAGAAATCACCTTCTAATTCACTTCGTGGAGCAAAAGCAACCGAATGCACAATAATATCCAAGTGATCCCAGTAATTATCCAAATGCTCAAATGCTTGCGTGATCTGCTCATCACTAGCAACATCTAATGGTAGTACAATATCGGTTTTACATTCTGTGGCTAATTTTTCCACACGCTCTCTAAGCCTTTCATTTTGATAGCTAAATGCCAACTCAGCACCTTCTCTATGCATTGCTTTTGCAATTCCCCAAGCGATTGAACGATGGCTTGCCAAGCCAACAATTAAGGCTCGTTTACCCGTTAAAAAACCCATAGATATATCCTCTTAAATAACAAAAAACATGAACAAAACTCTAATAATTGTTATCATACCTATCATGATTGAATTTGACTAGCACTTTTTTGAACTATACCTTTATTTTGAATCATACTGGCATGTTGCAATTTTTTTCCACTTTATTCTTGTTGCTCTTTTACTCTAGCTCTGCATTAGCAGATAGTGCTATGGGATACGGCTACCCTGCTAAATATGGCGAAAAATTTAACTATTTTGAATATGCCAACCCAAATGCTCCTAAAACAGGTACCTTAACCCTTGCCAGCTTAAGCACTAGCTTCGATAGTTTTAATCCTTTTATTTTAAAAGGTGAAGCTGCCAGTGGATTAGAGTTATTAGTATTTGAAACCTTAATGACCAGCAGTTTAGATGAGCCCTATAGTATTTATGGTTTACTGGCTGATGATATGACAATAGCACAAGATGGTTTATCAGTTACCTTTCATCTTAACCCACTGGCTAAATTTTCAGATGGAACAAAAGTAACAGCGAAAGACGTTAAATTTTCATTTGATACACTAAAAAGTACTGCTGCTCATCCAGGTTATCGTATTTTTTGGCAAAATATTAGCTCTGCTGATATTATTGACAATGAAACTGTCCGTTTTAACTTTGCTAATAATAATCCAGAATTACACATGATAATCAGTGGATTACCGGTTTTTGCTAAGCACTGGGTTGGCGATATTAGCTTTGATAAGCTTGCCACAGAAAAACCCATTGGCAGCGGACCATATATACTTGAAGATTATCAATTTAATAAACAACTACGCTACAAAAAAAATTCTGATTATTGGGCGAATAACTTAAATACTCGTAAAGGGATGTTTAATTTTAACAAGATTATCTACAAATATTACAAAGATAGGACCATTGCATTAGAGGCATTTAAAGCGGGAGAGTTCGATTTTATTTCTGTCTATAGCTCTAAAAGTTGGGCTCGAGATTATCAAGGAAAATCATTTAGCTCTGGCAAGATTATAAAACGCACTTTTTCCCATAGAAATAATGAAGCAATTCAAGGTTTTGTTATCAATAGCAGAAAACCCATGTTTTCAGACAAACGAGTTCGTGAAGCCCTTGGTTTAGCCTTTGATTTTGAGTGGGCAAATCGAATGTTGTTTTATAATCAATATACCCGTAGTTATAGCTATTTTAGCAATAGTGAATTAGCCGCAACTGGAAAACCTGATGCAAAAGAGCTTGAAATTTTACTCCCCTATAAGGAGCAACTAGATGCTAAAGTTTTTCAACGGGTTTGGCAGCCTCCTTCTACTAATACACCTAACTCTTTACGAGCCAATTTAAAAAAAGCCATTAACTTATTAAAACAAGCTGGCTGGAAATATCAAAATGGTGCTTTACGTGACCAAAAAGGGAATGCCTTTAAATTCCATTTAATGCTAGGCTCCAAAGCCTTTGAACGTATAGCTGCTGCTTTTGCGCGTAATTTACAGAAAATTGGTATTAAAATGGATTATCGTATTATTGATCAGGCGCTTTATCGCGGTAAAATTCAGCGCTTTGATTTTGATATGACCACCATGCGCTATGGACAAAAACAATCCCCTGGTAATGAATTGATGAATCGCTGGCATTCAAGCTCTGCTGATATTGAAGGCTCATCTAACCATGCCGGTATTAAAAACCCAGTAATTGATGATATATTACAAAAACTCATCAACACCCAAGATCGTGATGAATTAATCCATTATGCCCGAGTGATCGATAGGATTTTATTAAATGAACATTATATTATTCCCCAATGGTTTATTCCCTATCATCGTGTTGCCTTTTGGGATAAATTTCAATATCCTGACATCATGCCAAAATTTTACCAAGATAAAGACTGGGTCATCCAATATTGGTGGAAAAAATAATCAATGTTTATTTATATTCTCAAACGCTTATTGTTAATGTTACCCACCTTGTTTGGGGTAATGTTATTTACCTTTATTATTACCCAATTTGTCCCTGGCGGCCCAGTACAGCAATTAGTGAGTCAATTAACCGGTGGAGATCAATCACAAGAAATTGCTCGAAGCAGTAATAATTTTTATCGTGGTGCTGATGGTATTGATAAGGAGCGCTTAGGTGAAATTAAAGCCTTATATGGTTTTGATAAACCAGCACATGAGCGCTTTATCAATATGATGAAAAATTATCTGTTTTTTGATCTCGGCGAAAGTTATTTTCATCACCAATCGGTTTCATCCTTAATTGTTTCTAAGTTACCCGTATCCATTAGTTTGGGATTATGGACGTTTTTTTTAACCTATCTGATCTGTATTCCCTTGGGAATCAAAAAAGCGGTGAAAGATGGTAGTCGTTTTGATACTATTAGCAGTACCTTAATCCTAGTCGGTTATTCTATCCCAGGTTTTATCCTTGGGATTGGCTTATTAGTTTTATTTGGCGGTGGTAGTTTTTGGGATATTTTTCCCCTCCGCGGCATTGTTTCTGACAATTGGGAGCAACTTAGTCAAGTTGATAAAGTCCTAGATTATCTCTGGCATATGACCTTACCTGTATTTGCTTCAATGGTCGGTTCATTTGCGGTGATGACTATGTTAACCAAAAATAGTTTTATTGAAGAAGTTCGTAAACAATACGTAGTGACTGCCCGAGCAAAAGGGCTTTCAGAGAAAAAAGTATTATATAAACATATTTTTAGAAATGCTTTAATTCCGCTAATAACCGGTTTTCCTGCTGCTTTTATTGGTGCTTTTTTTGCCAATAGCTTATTAATTGAAACCATATTTTCCTTAGATGGTTTGGGGCTATTATCCTATGAATCCATATTAAAACGTGACTATCCTGTGGTATTAGGTTCTTTATATTTATTTACCATTATCGGTTTACTCACCAAGTTAATTACTGATCTATGTTATGTTTGGGTAGATCCACGAGTAAAATTTGACTAGTGATATAAAATGAAACAATCTAATATCTCACATTATTCTTCACAACATTACTCTCCACAACACTATTCTCCACAACACTATTCGCCACAACAAAGAGCCTGGCGACGCTTCAAGGAAAATCGTCGTGGTTATTATTCCTTGTGGATTTTTTGTATTTTATTTGGAGCAAGTTTATTTGCCGAAGTCATTAGCAATGACAAACCATTAGTAGTTTATTATCAGCAAACATTTTATTTTCCCTTGTTTAATGAATATGCTGAAACCACCTTTGGTGGAGATTTTGTTACCCAGGCAGATTACAACGATCCTTATATTTACCAACAAATTACCACTGGTAATAATTGGGCTATTTACCCTCTTAATCATTATAGCTTCAATAGCATTAACTACTTTGCCAACGAACCTAACCCAGCCAAACCATCGGCACAAAATATCTTAGGTACTGACGATCGTGGACGAGATGTATTAGCCCGTTTAATTTATGGTTTTAGGATTTCAATTATTTTTGCCTTGGTTCTCACTGCTATAGCAATGGTTTTAGGGATTTTAGTTGGCAGTATTCAAGGTTATTTTGGTGGCAAAACCGATTTATTTATGCAACGGTTGATAGAGGTTTGGGGCTCTATGCCACAACTTTATTTACTGATTATTTTTGCCTCCATGTTTACCCCCAGTATTAGTTTATTAGTTATCTTATTATCATTATTTGTTTGGATTGGACTTTCCGACTATGTTCGTGCTGAGTTTTTACGGGGCAGAAATTTAGATTATGTACTAGCAGCTAAAGCCTTAGGAGTTTCTAATACTCAAATTATTATCAAGCATTTATTACCCAACAGCATGATCCCCGTAGTCACTTTTTTACCCTTTACAGCCAGTGCAGCTATCTTGGCTCTAACCAGTTTGGATTATTTAGGCTTAGGGGTTGCTGCTGATACTCCAAGTTTAGGGGAATTATTGGCTCAAGGAAAAGACAATATTGAAGCTTGGTGGTTGTCCTTAACCACTTTTATGGTTTTAGTGATCTCATTAATACTGCTTATCTTTATTGGTGAAGGCTTACGTGAATCAATGGATAGCAGACGTGGATAAAAAAGTGAATAAAAAAGTGGATAAAAACAGTCCCCCTTTATTAGAAATAAAAAACTTAAGTGTTAGCTTTAATAGCATAGATGAACAAGTCAATGTGGTTAATCAGGTTAATTTTTCGTTATATCCTGAACAAACGCTTGCCTTAGTCGGTGAGTCTGGTTCGGGAAAATCCGTTAGTGCAATGTCAATATTGCAATTACATGATCCCCAAAAAGTGAATTATTATTCCAGTGACCCACAACTTGCTTGCCAAATACTTTATAACCATAAAGCCACTGATAATAAAAGTGCTTCACAACAGGATTTATTGCAATTATCCGACAAGGCAATGCAAAAAATTCGTGGCAAAAAAATTGCCATGATTTTTCAAGAACCGATGACTTCCTTAAACCCAACCTTTACCATTGGCAACCAACTGATTGAGTCTTTACAATTGCATGAAGGTTTATCGTTTAATGAGGCAAAAAAAAGAGCGATTGAATTATTAGAACTCACCGGCATTGATCAAGCAGAACATCGCTATAATGCTTACCCTCATATGTTATCAGGCGGTCAACGCCAACGGGTGATGATTGCGATGGCCTTAAGTTGTCAGCCTGATTTATTAATTGCTGATGAGCCTACTACTGCACTAGATGTAACGGTACAATTACAAATTTTATTATTACTGGAAAAGCTAAAAAAAGAATTTTCCATGTCCATGTTATTGATTACTCACAACTTGAACTTAGTAAAACGCTTTGCCAATCATGTTTGTGTGATGCAAAATGGTCAAATTGTGGAAAATAATTCCTCCGAGTTATTATTTAATCATCCACAGCATGCTTATACTAAAAAATTACTTGATAGTGAACCTCTGTGTTTATTAGAAGATAATGAACATCAACAACTGCTTAACAATCCTGTTTTATTTAAAGGTGAAAATATTCGCTGTTCTTTTTCAGCCAAAAAAAGCTTTTTCTCTCGCCATAAAAACACCATCAAAGCAGTTGATGATGTCTCTTGCCAGTTACGTTCTGGCGAAACACTCGGCATTGTCGGTGAGTCGGGTTCCGGTAAATCAACACTGGGCCGTTGTTTATTAAAACTACAAGACTGTGATGGCAATATTTATTTTAATCAACAACGTATTGATCAACTAAATTTTAATCAATTAAAACCATTACGCAAAGAATTTCAAATGGTGTTTCAAGATCCCTACTCTTCCTTATCTCCGCGTATGAATATTGAGCAAATTATTGGCGAAGGCTTGGGGATTCACTTTCCTGAATTAACTAAAGAGCAGTGCAAAGAACGTATTATCAATATTTTAAATGAGGTGGGTTTGGAAGAAAACATGTTATGGCGTTACCCGCATGAATTTTCTGGTGGGCAAAGACAACGTATTGCCATCGCACGAGTGCTTATTTTAGAGCCCAAAGTTATTTTATTAGACGAGCCTACCAGTGCCTTAGATGTTTCGGTGCAAAAACAAGTATTAGATTTATTACGTAAATTACAAAAAAAATATGGTATTGCATACCTTTTTATCACCCATGATTTAAAAGTGATAAAATCTATTGCACATTTATTATTAGTAATGAAAGATGGTAAAATCATCGAATCGGGGGAAACTCAGCAATTGTTTACTGAACCACAACAGGCATATACAAAAAAATTGCTTTCTGCTTCCTTATTTGAATAAAGATCGCTATAGTAGTTGCAAGAATTAATGAGTTTAAGTTTATGGCACAAACAGAAATTAAAATAAAATTAGAAGGCCTGCAAATTGGTATGTATGTTTCCAGAACCGATCGAGCTTGGGCAGAATTACCCATACAGCTAGAAGGTGTGGTAATAAAAAACAATGACGAAATTGATATGTTACGTCAATATTGCCAATACGTCTATATTGATAGTAGCAAAGGACGCTCTGCTAGCCCAATGTATTGGATCTTGCAAAAAGACGAACCAAAAGTTAAAGAAATTGTTGATCATGGTAAAAACGAATATACCTTATTACGAAAAGAGCATTATGAAGATAGCGAAACCTTATCCAAGGAAATGGATACAGCAAAGTCTATCTACACTGAAGTCAATAAAAAAATAACCCAAACCTTTGAAGATTTAAAACAAAATAAAGAGCTTAACTTTTCTGCATTAAAAGAAGCGGTGGCTCAAACCGTTAATAGTGTGGTGCGAAACCCAACCGCATTAAAGCTGGTAATGGAGTTACAACGCTCAGATAATTATAGTTATGATCATGCCCTTGCTTGTTCGGTCTGGTGTGCTCAGTTTGGACGACATTTAGGTTTAGATAAAGCTGCCATATCCGATCTCGCTTTTGGTGGTCTGGTATTAGATATTGGCAAAACTCAGATCCCTGAGAGTGTACTGGTTAAACAAGGTCAACTAACAGGCGATGAAATTGCGATGTTTCGGGGACATGTTGATAATGCGGTGCAAATGTTAATCGGTTTTGATGAGTTATCGCATAATGTGATGCGTATGGTGGCAACGCATCATGAACGCGCTGATGGTAGCGGTTATCCATTAGGTTTACATAACAATGATATTCCAATTTTTGGTCGAATTGCCGGCATTGTTGACAGTTTTGATGCGATGACCAGTAAACGACCTTATAGCTCAGTGATTTTATCTCCTCATGAAGCGATTAGTAATTTATACGAATTACGAGGCACTTTGTTTCAGGCAGACTTGGTGGAACAATTTATCCAATCC
This sequence comes from uncultured Ectothiorhodospiraceae bacterium, assembly GCA_964391585.1. GTDB lineage: Bacteria > Pseudomonadota > Gammaproteobacteria > GRL18 > GRL18 > JADGAU01. The sequence continues at coordinate 1,886 of CAYMMQ010000094.1, read as the reverse complement.
ATTGGCCTATATCCAACAGGTACTCTAGTTGAACTAAGCAATGGAGATATCGGTGTAGTAACGGCTATTAATGGTTTGAAACGCTTACGCCCTACGGTAATGTTAATCCTTGACTCTAATAGACGACCTTATGATGATTTTAAATCCATCAATTTAGCAGAACAGGATGATATTGCTGTCAAAGCAGCCCACAAACATGGGGCTTTTGGCATTAAAATGGATGAGCTGTTTATTTAATGGTTATTGATTTTAAAATTGTCATTCCAGCGCGTTATGCTTCGACTCGTTTGCCTGCAAAACCATTACAATTGATTGCTGGTAAAACCATGTTACAACATACTTTTGAACAAGCTAGCAAAAGCTCTGCTTCAGAAGTTTATATTGCCACAGATGATATTCGCATCCAACAGTCTGCTTTAGCGTATACTGATAATGTATTAATGACCTCTACTGAACATAAAAATGGTAGTGAACGCTTGGCTGAAGTGGTCAAAATTCTGAACTGGTCTGAAGACACCATCGTGGTGAATGTACAAGGTGATGAACCACTCATTAACATCAAACATATAGAATTAGTGGCACAACTACTCGCAAAAAATGCCGATGCGGGTATTTCCACCTTATGTTATCCCATAGAAGATCCCCAAGAGTTATTTGATGTCAATATCGTCAAAGTAATACGGGATTATCAAGACTTTGCCTTATATTTTTCTCGCGCACCGATTCCTTGGCAACGTGAAAATTTTAATCTACAGCAATTTACCGATAATAAAAGCTTAACTACGCTTAAACTTATGCAAAAATCTCATTTTCGTCATATTGGTATGTATGCCTATCGAGCGAGGTTATTAGCCGAATTAACCGCTTTACCTGAAGCCTCAATAGAGCAACTTGAATCTTTAGAGCAACTGCGCGCCTTATATCATGGCATTAAAATTATTGTTGCTCAAACAGATGAAATCCCTGGGCATGGAGTGGATGTTATTGAAGATTTATTAAAAGTTGAAGAAATCATACGGCAAGCACTATAACCCTATAAATATAAAAATAGCTACTTTGACGATTTGGGTATATACTTTAGGAAATTTAAGGAAACTTTAAGAAACTTTAAGCAGTTAATTGACACCCCAGATAGCTATTCTTATCACTACTATGAAAAATAAGCAATTACCTTCTGTTATTTATAACTCCCTCTTTGCTTCGATTAAAGATTGTGTAGCTATTTATAAAGTTGAGAATAATGGTGAAAATTTTAGCTTTGTTGATCTTAATCCCGCCGCTGAAATTGCAGAGTCAATAAATAAAAAACAAATTATCGGTAAATTAGTCACCGAGGTGTTCCCTAGCGTAGTTGAGTTTGGTTTATTTAAAGTCTTTCAGGATGTCTATAAAACTGGTCAAGCTATCAATTTCCCTCTGACTTTTTATGCAGATGAACGCATTAGTGGTTGGCGCAATAATTATGTTTATAAACTTGAGCAGGACTATATTGTTGCTATTTATAACGATGTTACTCAAGAGAAAAAAAAAGAAGAAGAGTTAAAACTTGCCGCTACTTTTTTTGAAAACTCTTTAGAAGGAATTATTATTACCAATAAAAATGGAGTAATAATAAAAGCAAACCAAGCCTTTATAAAAATGTCCGGTTACCAAGAAAAAGAAATTATTGGAGAACATGCTAGCATTTTAAAATCGAATGTACACACTGAAATGTTTTATAGTGACATGAAAGAGGCTCTGGATAATGATGGCGTTTGGGAAGGTGAAATTTGGGATAGAAAGAAAAATGGTGACTCATTTGCTGCATTTCTTTCCATCAATGCAGTTTATGATGAAAATAATGAGATAAAACAATTTATTGGTAATTATCTTGACGTCACCGAAAA
>CAYMMQ010000093.1:0-9556 GCA_964391585.1 uncultured Ectothiorhodospiraceae bacterium | reverse complement strand
ACCATGGCAAAAAAAATTCTTATCGTTGATGACTCAACATCGATGCGACAAATGATTTCCTTTACTCTCAAAGGGGCGGGTTATGAAACTGGCGAAGCCTGTGATGGCAACGCAGGTTTAATTGAAGCAAAAAAAGCTACTTATGATATTGTTTTTACCGATGTAAATATGCCAGGCATGGATGGTTTAACCTTTACCAGCGAATTACGCAAATTACCTGAATATCAATACACCCCCATTTTGGTATTAACAACTGAAGCAGGCAATGATAAAAAAATGGCGGGGAAACAAGCAGGTGCAACCGGCTGGTTAGTTAAACCTTTTAACCCTGAAAAACTTTTAACCACAGTTAAACGCGTTTCATAAACTATTACTTACTTGACCAAAGCATATAAGTTCATGATGCTTCCCATGGAAATGCTCACAACGGCAAGAGTTGCTTGAACATCGTCAAGTTGCTGTGAATATAAAAATACCCCTGCTAATACAAAACACGATCCCACTATTGAGATAGTGGTTTTTCGATGGCTTTTTTCTACTTGCTCTTTAAGCGCTTCAATCTGCTGGCTTTGACACTGAACGTTTAATTTCCCCGCATTAAGCTGTTGCACCACATGAAATAATTGACTGGGGAACTCAGGTAATTGCTCCAACCACACAGGAGCATTATGTTTCATACGTTTTGCAAAAGCTTTTACACCTAATTGTTCAGCCATCCACTTTTCTAAAAATGGTTTCGCCGTTACCCATAAATCCAATTGAGGATATAATTGTCGGCCTAAACCCTCAATATTTAATAACGTTTTTTGCAGTAAAACCAATTGCGGTTGAATTTCCATATTAAAACGTCTTGCTGTTTGAAATAAACGCAATAATAAATGTCCAAAAGAGATTTCATTTAACGGGCGATCAAAGATGGGCTCACAGACAGAACGAATTGCCGATTCAAAATCATTAATTCGAGTATTACTCGGTACCCAGCCAGACTCAACATGTAACTCCGCAACCCGATAATAATCACGATTAAAAAAAGCTAAAAAGTTTTCAGCTAAATAACGTTTGTCTTCATTGTTTAAACTACCCATAATACCAAAATCTATTGCAATATATTGTCCGTTATCAGCAACAAAAATATTGCCTGGATGCATATCCGCATGAAAAAAGTTATCTCGAAAAACTTGGGTAAAAAATATTTCCACTCCCATTTCCGATAATTTTTTCAAATCCACCTGGCTTTTTCGCAACTTATCTAGGTTAGTCACGGGAATACCATAAATTCTTTCCATAATCATCACTTGATGGCGACAAAAATCCCAGTCAACTTTAGGTACATACAACAGTTCAGAGTCTTTAAAGTTTCTGCGTAACTGAGTTGCATTTGCAGCCTCTTTCATCAAATCTAATTCATCACAGAGATTCTTTTCAAATTCAGCAACCACTTCGGTTGGTCTTAAACGCCTTCCATCTGCCCAATAACGCTGCATTTTCTCTGCAATAATATAAAGCAAAGAAATATCTCGCTTGATCACTTTATCAATGCCCGGCCTGACCACTTTAACCACCACATCACTGCCATCCAGTAATTGGGCGCTATGAACCTGGGCAATAGAGGCTGAGGCTAACGGTACGTTATCAAAGGTGCGGAATATACCAGATAAAGGTTTTTTAAATGAATCTTCTATTATTTTTATCGCTGTTTTTGTGGCAAATGGTGGTACTTGATCTTGTAATTTTGCCAATTCATCAGCCAGATCATCCGGCAATAAATCTCGACGAGTCGATAAAATTTGCCCAAATTTAACAAAAATAGGTCCTAAGTCTTCTAAGGCTTCACGGATCCGCTCACCTCTTGGTTTATTACGTAATGTTTTATTCCAATATACCGGCGAAAAGTAACGAACAAAACGAATCGGTCTAAATAAGTGGGTGTTTAAAACTAAATCGTCTAATCCATGGCGTAATAAAACTCGTGAGATAAAAATAAGACGTAAAAATTGATGAATGGCTTTCACTTCTTATCCTCGGGTATTATGGGTTTGTCCTTAACTGGAATGTTTTCTATATCAATTTTATTTTGCAATATTCTCTGATATCTTGCTTGCAGTCGATCGACATCATTTCTGCATGCATCAACTGCTGTTAAAAACTCAGCCATTTCTCGTCTTTCCAACAAGTCTCTAGTTTCATACTGCAAAAAATCACTCATATTTTCTTGCAAATGCTGACTGGAGTGTTGTCCAAAATTAATCAGCTTAGTTAATAATTGTTGACTATTGTGAGCAATAATATCACCCGTATACTGAGATAGCTGTTCTTCCCAGTCAATATCTAAATTGTTAAAGAAGTTTTGAAGTTGTTGTCCTAGTTTAATATCACCGCTGATAGTTACTTTTTGTTTAAATAAGGCCTCATTTTTTTCTGCTTCATTAGAAAAAAATAAAAACAAATAATTAAGCAAACTAGCGCTAATTTTGCTATCTGTATGCCCTAAATACTGATGCTGTAGTTGAAAGCCCTTATTGGTGGCAAAAAGATAACAATCAAGCTCTGGTTCTAATACTTGAATATGAATAACCTTATCTTGTAAATATGATAAATTTGTTTGAAACTCTGGATCTAGCTTAATATATTGATTAACAATATTTTCAAATAATGAACAAAAAAAAGTTTGCATTAGAACTTAAACCCTTTATGTAAGGCAACGATGCCACCCGACATATTTAAGTAACTTACCTTATCAAACCCTGCCGTTTCCATCATGCTTTTTAATGTTTCTTGATCCGGGTGCATACGAATAGATTCGGCTAAGTAACGATAACTTGCTTCATCGTTTGCCACCACTTTTCCTATTTTCGGCAAGATATTAAAAGAATAAAAATCATAGATCGGCGCTAAACCCGGCACATCAGGTTTAGAAAACTCTAACACTAATAACCGACCGCCCGGTTTTAATACCCGATAGATTGAAGCAAGGGCGGCATCTTTATTGGTAACATTTCTCAGTCCAAATGCGATACAAACACAGTCAAAGCAATTATCTGGAAAAGGAAGTTCTTCAGCATTTGCTAAAACAAATTCAATATTGAGCAAGCCTTCATTAATGAGTCGGTCACGTCCTTGAGCTAACATCGAGGCATTAATATCCGATAAAACAATACGACCTTTTTTGCCTACTAAAGTAGAAAATCGAGAACTTAAATCCCCCGTTCCTCCCGCTAAATCAAGGATCACTTGGCCTTGTTTAACACCGCTATGCTCAATCGTGGTTCTTTTCCATAAGCGGTGAATACCCAATGACATCAAATCATTCATCACATCATAACTGGATGCAACCGAGTGAAAAACACTGGCAACTTTTACTACTTTTTCTTCTGTGTTAACAGTCTCATATCCAAAGTGGGTTGTTTGCTCCTCCGTTGGTATATTCTCTGTTTTATCTTCAGCTTTACCTTTTTTCTCTTCAGTTTTTTGCATGATGTTTTCTCAGTTCTATAAACTCACAGAGCAGATTATAAACCTATGATGAATAGATGTCACAATTTTATGTTCCACAATACGTTACTCTTACTTCCTCGTATGGTTCAGGCAGTGATTGAAAATCCCCCCTATCATCAATACTCGGTTGCTCAGTAAACGGACTTTTAAGTAATAGATTGAGATTATTAAATAACGTAAAATCCCCTTTTAAGGATTGTTGAATGGCTTTTTCGACCAAATGGTTTCTTGGGATATAAAGCGGGTTTATTTGATCCATTTCGTTTTTAACTTTTGATAAATCAATGCCCTGTTCAGTCAATAATAATAACCAAAGCTGTTTAAAATCACTAAAATCTTGCTGATCTGGAAAAAGTGACATATCATTTTGATCCGTTACTAGCTTAGATAAATTCCTAAAACTTAAAGTAAAATCAAGTTGATTTACTTGTAAACAATTAAGCCATTTTTTAACTAATTGTTCTGCTTTAGGGTGTTCGTAAAACTTTCTGTCGCTTATTCCCAGTTTTGCCAGCATAAAGCTTAAATAGTGTTGCTGAAATAAAGCCGGCATTATTTCTAATTGTGCATTAAGCGTTTTTACCGCTTTGAACTCATCTCCATCAAGCAAAGGGATCAAACTATCGGCCAATCGACACAGGTTCCAATATAAAACTTTTTCCTGATTCGAATACGCATAACGCCCTTGCTTATCAATATAGCTATAAACTTGATCAAAATTAAAGCGATCCATAAAAGCACAAGGGCCATAATCTATGGTTTCACCCGAAACCGTCATATTATCAGTATTCATTACCCCATGAATAAAACCTAAACTCATCCACTTTGCCACCAGTTTTGTTTGCGCTTTAATCACTTGGGCCAAAAACAACACCGCTAAATTATCATGTTTATCGCTTTTATCTTGCTCTCGCAAAAAAGGATAGTGTCGATCAACAGCATAATCAAGCAAAGTTTTTAAACCTTCAATATCATTTTTTGCACTAAAATATTGAAAGCTACCAATGCGTAAATGACTGCTAGCCACTCGAGTTAATATTGCACCGGGAATAAGTGACTCACGCACAACTTTCTCACCTGTTGCTACTGCCGCCAGCGCTCTTGTTGTAGGTACTCCCAAGTGAAACATGGCTTCACTGACAATATATTCTCGGATCACCGGGCCTAAAGCTGATAATCCATCACCTTGTCTAGAAAAATCGGTCAAACCAGAACCTTTTAATTGAATATCAAAGCGTAAACCTTTTGCATTAACACGCTCGCCTAATAGCATGGCTCGCCCATCGCCAAGTTGAGAGACAAAATGACCAAACTGATGGGCAGCATAAACAAAAGAAGCTGGCTCTGAACCGGACAACAGTTTTTGTCCTGAAAAAATTTTTGCTAATTGCTGCTCAACACTATTGGGATCATCTCTATCATTATGATGGCAATTATTAGCTATGTCTTGCATTAGAAGTTCTTGCTCTAAGCCCAATTCCTTTGCCAGATCATTATTAAAAGCCAGCAACTTTGGTTGAGAAAAAATATCCGCTTTAGATGGTACAAAAAAACCTTGAGGGAGTTGTTTAAAACTATTATCAAAAATCATAATTCACTCGAAAAATAAACAGTCATTATTATCAATATTCACAGTATTTGACAAAATACCTACTTAGTTTACAATGTTTTATCCTCTATTCGGTATTTTATGATGAAATTCACTTTATTAAAATTTGGCTTTTTATTATTAATAGCACTTTCCTTGTTGACTGCCTGTGGCCAAAAAGGTGATTTATACTTGCCATCAACGCATCAATCCTACAGCCCTCATATATAGTAAACAAAGAAAACACAAAATGAATAAAGTCACTTTCCTGCCCATTTTATGGCTAATTTTATTATCTTCTTGTGCCAAAGATCATGATCAACACGAACATTCTGAAGGAGCAACTGGGGCTGACTTTTACAACATTCATTGTGCGAAATGTCATAAAAAAAGTGGCATGGGTGCAGTATTACAAGGGATTCCACCGGTCATTTATCACGAGATGAAACATAGTGATCTGAGAAAGTTTATTATTAATGACGCTCATGAGAAAGATAAATATCATAAATTTCCTAATATGCCAAAAGATGAAGCTAGAAAAATTTCTCGCCACATTTCTTCTTTATTAAAAGAAAAACTGCATAAAAAATTAAGCGAAAAATAAAACCATTATTGAAAAAATAGCTGCTAAACAAAATAATACTAAAAATTGAGTGAATCTTGCCATCATCAAAGGAATGACGAATGTTGCTGTATGAAGTCCCCAATATTATAAAAATCTTCTATGAAAAAGAAAATGAACTTATTATCCATGAATGGTTAGAATATAATCCTGAAGATCAAGATAATGCTATCCTGTTAATTTTACAGGAAATATATGAGCTTCATTTAACTTATCCAGTTAATAAATTAATTGTCAAAACAGATCTAACTAAAGGTGCTTTTTCTCCAACTATTCAAGAGTATATTAATGATGTACAGTTTCCTCGACTTCTAGCTGATACAAAACTGCGTTATGTTGTAACCATTAAATCAGACGATATTATGAAGGCTATGGCGTCAACGTTGTGGCAGGGGCTACTAAATAAAAAGGGTAATATTGTTTTACATAATGTGCAAAATGAAAAAGAAGCTCGTGAATGGTTGAAAACAATTGTTGAATAAAAAATGGGGCTAAATTTAGGGAATATTTAACAAAAGATTAAGAAGAAAATAGTTCAATATTATCCTTGCCCTCTTTTTTCTTTTTTTTTAAGGAGAATATCGTGAAGATGTATACAAAATCTGCAACTGCTATCGCTAAATTAACGCCGGAACAGCACCATGTAACTCAGCAAGGAGGCACAGAGCGTCCAGGAACAGGTGAGTATCTTCATCACCATGCATCGGGTATCTATGTTGATATTGTGTCTGGCGAACCGTTATTTGCCTCTTCTGACAAGTTTGAATCGGGCTGTGGCTGGCCGAGCTTCACTAAACCTGTTGAGCCTGTGAACATTAATGAATTAACCGACAGCAGCCATGGTATGAACCGTACGGAGATCCGCTCGATTTATGGAGATAGTCACCTAGGTCATGTATTCCCAGATGGCCCGCAGGATCGTGGGGGCTTGCGCTATTGTATTAATTCAGCTTCGTTACGCTTTATCCCTAGGGATGATATGGAGGAGCAAGGCTACAAAGACTATATTGAGCAAGTGGAGGAAAAATAATGGCAGAGGAACGTGCTGTTTTAGCAGGAGGTTGCTTCTGGGGCATGCAGAATCTGATCCGTAAACTCTCTGGCGTACAGAGAACACGAGTTGGATACACCGGTGGGGACGTGATCAATGCCACTTATCATCATCATGGCTCTCACGCTGAAGCGATCGAAATTTACTTTAAACCGGATGAGACTTCTTATCGCCAACTCTTGGAGTTCTTTTTTCAGATCCATGATCCCACCACATTAAACCAACAGGGTAACGACCGAGGCACATCTTACCGCTCGGGCATTTATTATGTTAATGATATTCAAAAGCAAGTAGCCCTTAACACAATTACTGATGTCAATGCCTCGAAATTGTGGCCAGGAAAAGTCATTACCGAACTTGCCGCAGTCGGCGACTTTTGGGAGGCAGAGCCTGAACATCAGGATTATCTTGTATATTTTCCTAGCGGCTACACCTGTCACTACCCACGCCAGAACTGGGTATTGCCTAAAAGGGTAGATAAATTATGATAATTCCACTTGTTTATAATGATACGCTGTCATCAGTGAAGTGATAATTAAAAATAGGGATCAAGTGATGAAAAAAAAACTTATCACTATTTTAACTTTTTTACAGCTTATGTTTGTGATATATAGTGCCTCAGCAAACTATCAGATCACTGCTGGGGATTATCATAGCTGTGTTTTAGATGATAATGGCGTGACATGTTGGGGACAGAATATTTCCAGGCAATCTTCCCCTCCAGCTCTAAGTCATCCTGTGCAAATATCTGCAGGCGGTGGTCATAGTTGTGCATTAGATGATAGCGGTGTCGTCTGTTGGGGCTATAATGCTAATGGCCAAGTGAGTGTGCCTGCTTTAAGTCACCCCACCCAGGTTGCTGCAGGTGGTGGTCATAGCTGTGCCCTAGATGACACCGGGGTAGTCTGTTGGGGTTGGAATGATGATGGTCAAACAAATGTGCCAGCATTAAGCCATCCCTCTCAAGTATTTGCTTATAATATGAACAGCTGTGCTTTTGATGATAGTGGTGTTGTTTGTTGGGGAAGAAATGACTACCAACAAACTCAAGTCCCTCATTTAAGCAACCCGACTCAACTCTCGATAGGGGCTACCCATATCTGTGCCATAGATGATACAGGTGTTGTTTGCTGGGGCGATAATACCTTTGGGCAAAGCACGGTGCCTGCTTTGGATAAACCAATACAAGTTTCAGCGGGTGATTTTCAAAGCTGTGCATTAGATAGTGCGGGGGTTCATTGTTGGGGGGCCAATCAGCTTTCAGGTAATAACTCAATATGGCCAAACTATGGGCAAACCACCGTACCGAATTTATCAAATCCTACCCAAGTATCAACAGGAGCTCATCATAGCATCGCATTAGATGATACGGGTTTGGTGTGTTGGGGGCGTATCGATTTAGCGGGGTGTAATGTCCCATCGTCACTCAGCTTCACGCTAATTACAGATACAATTATCAAAAATGCTGAATCCGTATTTAATTATGGCGAATCAACTTATCCCCAACTTTTTTCTCCACCTAATCAGAGCAGTTATAGCATAGATAATTACTGGCTTCGATATTACCCTGAAACTAACAATTACCTTGGTTATAATCATGATGATCAGTATATTTATGTCTATGGGGATGTGTTTGGAGGCTTACTAAAAATTGATCTTTTGAGTAAAATGCTGGAATTAGTGCCCAAGTGATATTCATAAAACTAATTTTCAGAAGGTTTGTTTTCCTCTAATGTCCGTTTGTGAGTACTTTACGGGAATGATTTCTATACCTTTTTTATTAATATAACCCCAAAGTCCACCTATGACAGCTTTATGTTCACCGTCCTCCTCTGTTTCAATAGAACATGCTGAGCAAACTAAGGCGCGACCATGATTAAATGGCCAGCCCCAATCGTATTTTGCAGGTATTACTTGGATAAATTCACGGTTGTAATAGGATATTTTTCCATCTACTAAAGAGCGAACGAGTCCTTCACTAAAGTCATCGGCTCCGTTGTCGTAATTGACAACAGGCAAATATTTTCCATTTGTTTTTAAATAAAACATTTGCTTGTCAACCCAGAATGTAGCCATTCCAGTAGCATTGTAGTTTATTCTTTTAATATGCTCTGGATTTATTTTAAGTATAGCACCTATATAGCTTGCACAGTTTTTATAAGTTTCCCATTCAGAGTATTTATTTTCTTTTGTTGGTTTAGATAAATAGGCACATTGCTCATATTCAGTGGCTAGCGCTGATGTTGAAAGTAGAAAAGCTATTAACAAAGTGGCTTTTTTCATGATTATCGTAAATGTCTCGGTTATATCTGTTTTTAAGGATTAATTATTCCTGAAAATTTTATGCTAGATAACAAGGCCATTTGCACTTGAAAAGTCAATTTAGCGATATGACTTTATAAGCGCCACCAGTCAAGTTGATTTGTAGTGTGATTCCAATACACATGAATGGAGTCACACATTTCATCACTGAGTTTTAAGTTAACGCAGTCTTTTTGAATAATATGCCCTTCCAGTAATGTCTCTGATTCAGATGTATCGCTATCTTCTTTATGACTTTCTGGCGCTTCTTTGGATAAAAATATTGTGGTGCTACAAAAAGAATCTTGCTCGTCACCACTTCCTAGACCAAAAATAAGAGATTGCTCTTTGCCAGAAGCTCCTAAACGAACTGATAAAACTAGTTTCGATTTTTGGTAAGTTATTTTTGCCACATCTTGCTTGCCATCACAATCGATATCAGCGGTAATAGCTTCAGGCTCATCCTCGTTGGGATTTTGCGAATAAGCCATGATGGGAA
>CAYMMQ010000092.1:5483-9638 GCA_964391585.1 uncultured Ectothiorhodospiraceae bacterium | reverse complement strand
AATCTATTTTAGTCACTTATGAGGTAAGTATTATGGAAAACCAAACACAAACACTGCATCAACAAGCCCAAAATGATACTAGAAAAGCTAATATATTAGCGATTAGTAGCAACGATAATAAACAGACAGAGAGTGATTTTATGTTATCGATTAACCAGTTGTTAATTGATAATAGTCTTTCGATTAATCAGGAAATACAAAACGCTAATCCCCTAAAGTCTTAGCAAGGAATTAGATTAAAAAAACACTGGCTAAACCAAGGAAAATTAAAAAACCCATACTGTCAGCTGCTGCAGTAGTGATAATGCTTGAGCCCATTGCTGGATCGTAGTTTAAATATTTTAGAGCTAATGGAACAGATAAACCAATAAAAGCAGCCATCACCAGGTTTAATAACATTGCTATACCAATGACTAATGACAATGCGACGTTTTGATAAAAAACAAAACTAAATAAAGCAACAACCACACCTAAAATTAATCCGTTAATGGCGTTAACAAAAAACTCTTTTTTTGCCAGATGGATGCTGTTTTGTAAATTGATTTGTCCCAAGGTTAACCCGCGTATGACTAAAGATGCTGTTTGGTTGCCAATATTCCCTCCTACTGCGGCAACAATCGGCATTAAAACAGCTAAATAGATCATTTCGCTTAAGGTTTGCTCAAACAAACCGATAACTCGAGAGACTAAAAATACCGCAAATAAGTTAATTCCTAGCCATAACCCACGACTTCTAACCGTGGAAATGACTGGTGCAAATAAGTCATCTTCTGCATTTAAACCCACCATATTCAGGACATCTTCGGTATTTTCTTCTCGTAGGTAGTCCATCATGACTTCTACGTTAATTCTACCTAAAATTTTCCCCCTTTCATTAATAACCGGTGCTGAAATTAGATCATAGCGTTCAAAAGCTTTTGCGGCATGACTGGCAGAATCATTGGCACTAAAATGAACAACATTTGTTGACATAATTTCTTTGATTATTTTTTTAGGATTATTGAGCAATAGTTTTTCTAAACTAATTACGCCAGTTAAGACACCACGAGAGTCAACGACAAAAAGCTTGTCACTTTGATCAGGTAATTTCTTGATTTCTCTAATTCGTTTGCTGACATCTTTTACCATTTCAAATTGTTTAACAATAAACATATCATTGCTCATTAACGAACCTACACTATCCTCTTTATAACTTTGAGCATGATTAAGCCAGAGTTGATCATCTTGGGATAATTCCAATAGGCGTTGTTCCATTAGGTGTTTGGGGATGATGTCAGTAATAAATGCTAAATCATCGGCATCCATAAATTGGATGATTTTTAAAATTTCACCTTCTGGTAAGTTTGATAACAGGGTTTCTTGTATATTTTCATTGGCATCTAAAAAAACTTCTGTTACACGATCAGCTGCAATCACTTGCCATAGTTGAAACCGCTTGTTTATAGGGATAATTTCTAATAAATGTGCAATATCAGCATCGTGTAGTTTGTTCACTTGTTCTTCAAGTTCAGCTACTTGCTGTTTATGCAACATGACTTCAAGCAAGTTTTTTTCTGCTGTATGCTGTTGTCGATGAACTATTGTCTGGACAATTTCCTGCTTATTTAATAATTCTAATATGGAATCTATTTGCTGATTTAGTTGTTGTCCTGATTGATAGGTCATGGTTGTTTTTCTAGTATCGGTTTGAGTTAATTTTCTTGTCTAGCAGGTTTTTAAAATTATCACTTATTTGTAACGGTTAAGTATTAAGCTATTTTAGCCTTAATTTGTTACAAAATTGCTAATATAATTCAAAAGAATCTATTTAAATAGGGAATATTTAAGGATCTTAAAAGTTAATTAAAAATATTGATGTATTGCTCAATTTGCTAGACCGTTTTTAGTGCACTGCAATATGCTCAAGCCTATTGTAGAATTTCTAGCTATCTTCAAAGCATGAGCAACAAAGGTTATAATCTCTTTTTGCTATACAAATGACTTTGGCTGGTAATGTTAAGGATGTAGGGTGGCAGTAATTAAGTTCCACAACCAATATTTAGATCATAGGTTAATACTTGACTGGTAGAAGTGTTGAACTCATTTCGATATATAGTATGCGAACATATCAACGGGGTAGGGGAAATTGAATTATAATAAAGGGAAAAGGTAGTTTTTTATGAAAATATTGCTTATTGGTGGAGCGGGTTATATTGGTTCTCATATGGCTAAGCAACTTGTTTGCTCTGGTTATGATGTGGTTAATTTGGATAATTTATCGACTGGATATAAAAAATTAGCACGATATGGGAAGTTCGTTATTGGTGATTTGGCTGATACAGATTGTTTAGAGAAACTATTTACTACACATAAATTTAGTGCTGTTATGCATTTTGCAGCGAATAGTTTAGTGGCAGAATCTATTCGTGATCCAGCTAAATATTATAAAAATAATGTAGCAAACACTATTAACTTGCTAGATGTTATGCTTAGACACGATGTTAAAAACTTTATTTTTTCCTCTACTGCCGCTACGTTTGGTGAACCTGAATATATTCCTATTGATGAAAAACATTTGCAAAAGCCAATAAATCCTTATGGTTCTTCTAAGTTGATGGTGGAAAGGCTGCTTGAAGATTATAGCTCGGCTTATGGTTTGAACTCTGTATGTTTACGCTATTTCAATGCCTGTGGAGCTGATCCCGATGGTGAACTTGGTGAGTGTCATGATCCCGAAACTCATTTAATCCCGCTTATTTTACAAGTTGCATCAGGTCGACGTGATTTCATAACGGTTTTTGGCAGAGATTATCCGACTGAGGATGGTACCTGTATTCGTGATTATATTCATATTAATGATTTATGTGATGCTCATGCACGGGCGTTGGAGTTGATCGTTTCAGGTAAAAAAAATGGAGCACTGGTTTATAATTTGGGAAATGGCAAAGGTTTTTCCGTGCAACAAGTTATTGAAATTGCAAAAAAAATTACTGCTGCAGATGGTATTGAAATTAAGCTTATTGACGGGGAACGTAGGGCTGGCGATCCCGCGGTATTAGTTGCTGACTCTAAAAAAGCTGAAAGAGAATTGCAGTGGAAGCCAAAGTATCAGACCTTAGATGAGATTATTTTGCATGCTTGGGTTTGGGAACGTGAGCACAACATTTCTTTTTTGTGAACAACTCATCATTATCTTACGGTTATAATAGTAGATAATATGAGTTCATTATCATTTTAAGTATTAACACTTTTAGAGATTACATCTATGCAAACTAATTCCAGCTCAATAAATAAAAGCAACGGCTTAACATCCTACCTCAAATCCAGCATTCTCTCTTTACTTTTTTACTTTTTTATTTTTGCCTGGATAGTATCCGCTGAAAATTTATTATTATCTGGAGTTGCGGTCAATTTTTTACAAATCCTTAGCTCAGTTTTTGCCTTTACTGAACATTTTATTTATGCCGTTGTATGTGTCTTTATATTATTACTATTAAGACAATTAAAAATTCCAGTGTATATATTAGTTATAATTAGCTTGTTAATGGGGTTGTTACTCATTGCAGATCGAATATTTTATCAAAACTTTTATCAGCATTTATCCTTTACTGCCATTGAATCTGGTACCCAAATTACTCAACTATGGGGTTCGTTTTATGATGAAATGGGCAAAATGGACTTTATTAACTTAGGCATTTGGATATTATTTCAAGTTCCAATCGCTTTATCATTGGCACAAACTAATCTTTATATTTTTCCAACGAATGAAACTCAAAAATTAAACAAATCACTTGTTCTACTTTTTACCTTAATATTTTCAAGCGTAATTTATTTTTTCCTCGCCGTTGGCAATGTACACTACAATCCTTATGTTCGTTTAACCCTAGAGTTATTTAACAAACAACAGCAACATCAGAATAAAACAGACTTCAGTGAAATTGAAAAATTACCTTTAGATGAAATTTATCAGCCGATGTATGCTGAAAATACGGCAAGTAGTGATTTATCTCACTTGGCCAATACACAGCAAGGCAAAAAAAATGTCATTCTGATTGTCTTAGAGTCTGTTGGTGGCTTACAACTTTTCCCTAATGGCAAGATAGATGAAAATATAACCCCCTTTCTTGCCAGTATCAAAGACAAAACCAGCTTATTTAACAATATTTACACCTATTA
>CAYMMQ010000092.1:0-5383 GCA_964391585.1 uncultured Ectothiorhodospiraceae bacterium | reverse complement strand
TTCTTGCCAGTATCAAAGACAAAACCAGCTTATTTAACAATATTTACACCTATTATCCAGCCACAACTCGTTCTCATGTACCTTTACAAACGGGCGGTGTCAGTATTACCTATGCAACCACCAAACAATTACAATATCGCTATAATGGCCCAACACTGACTTCAGCTTTTAAAGCTGAAAAATATAAAACGGCATTATTTTCAGCACAAGCTTTGGATTTTGGCAATTTAGATCGTTTCTATGAACAAATGGGGTTTGATAGTTATTTTGATCCCAATAAAGAAACTAAAAGCTTTAGAAAAACCAATAAAGTGCATTCTTGGGGTGTTTTTGAAACAGCTATTTTACCTAAAGCAATGCATTGGGTAGATATACAACAGCAACAGAATCATCCCTTTATGTTACAGTTTTTTAGCGTTGCCACCCATCATCCTTATGGTTATCCTGGTTCGGCAGAGGAGCGAGATAAATTATCTCGTTCTGAACGTTATGCAAAATCCTTACAGTATACCGATGAAATGTTGAAACAACTATGGAATGAATTAAAACAAAAAAACTTATTGGACAATACCTTAGTTTATATTACTGGCGATCATGGACAAGCATTTGGGATCCGACATAAAAAGAATTTCACCCATAGAAATTATCTTTACCAAGAAAATGTAGCGACTTTTTTATTACGTATCGACAATAGTCAAAATGCAGAAAGAGCCTCAGCGCGTGTTGGCTCTATTGCTGATGTAATGCCAACAATGATCAATGATGTCACTGGTAAAAAGCTAAACCATATCATTGGGCAAAATTTATTTTCCAGTAGTTATCAAACTCGCTTACAATTTTTTCATAAACATCAAAAACCACTGCAATGGGGAATTCGTGATGGCAAATGGAAGTTTATCAGTGAGCAAACTGGGATCCATAATGCTGAGCTTTATGATCTTTCTATTGATGAAACCGAACAAAATAATTTAGCCGCTCAATATCCAGAACGCATTAAAGCTTATCAAAAACGCAGCGCTCAATGGTCTGCTACTATGCAACAAACATTTGATCATCAGCTTAAAGCGGATAATTTACTTAGCCTAACAGCAGAGGAGTTATCACAGCCAGGTCCCAAAAAATTACGTCTTGGTTTAAGACCAGGAGGAGGAACATTACAACAACAAACAACTTTTCATCCTGATGAAGATATCACTGCACAACTGTTTCGCATTCCGGATGGCAAAAAACATCAATATGAATTTATATGGACCAATCCTGAAAATAAAGTTTTTAACAAAAAAGTCAAAGTTAAAGCGGGTTGGGAACGTGTTTATAATGATCTTGATTACAACAAACCGATGGAAATAGGACAATGGCAACTAAAAGTTATTACTGAAAACAAAAAAATATTTCAGCAATCATTTACGGTGGATAAAAAGGCTAAATTAATTGATCCACGCTTTAGAGCATTAGGCCCCAGACAGATCAGCTTTTATTACCAAGATGAAAATAAACAATTACAACCACAGGACGTCTTTCATCCACAAGAAAAAATCGTATTACTTACCCAGGGACTGCCTTATTTTAGAGATACCAAACTTGATGTGATATGGACTTCTCCTTTAAAGCGTCAATTTAAGCAAAAAATAACAGCGATGTCTCAACTAGCACAATTACGCATTGATGCCAATAACCCGTTTCCTTTAGAAGAGGGCAACTGGAAAGTACAAATAAAATTTAATAAGACTGTATTAAGTGAAGCACTTTTTAAGATTGATCAAAAGCAACGCTTATATCAGCCGATTAATATCCTTGAAGGAAGAGATAAAACCTCTCTTTTTATTAAAACCAACAAAGATAAACCCGTATATGCGATTGTTATCCTAGATGATAATGTTAATAAGGCGCATCTACAACCCTACGGTTATCATCGCCAAAATATGCCTTTAAGCCAACAATTACTCGATGATAATCAATTGATTAAATTTAACAACATCTACAATGAGCGCTCAAAAATATTAGCCGAGCAGCATAGCATTTTCTTACCTGATAATAGTCAGTTACAAAAAAAAGACTTTCCCTCTTTGCTCGATTTATTCAGACAAGCTAAAATTCCAACCACTTGGGTAAATGGTAAAAAAGCTACCATTTATGATAGTTTTTATGCACAACTAGCGCAACAACAACTTGTACTTCCTGAGGCAGCTGGCGTGTTAGACAGCAATAAATTAGTCGCTTTAATTAAAACACAACTGGAAAAAACGAATAACGAACAAGAAAAGTCCCATCTGTTGGTTGTTCGGATCCCTAAATATGATAATACAAACTGTTTACAACAATTTCCAACCCCATATCATGAAGTGTTAGAAGAAGGCTGGTTTGGACGTTTTGCTAATACCCCTAAATTGAGTCATTCAGTCAACTGTCACGATAACTATCTATTACATATTGATGACGTATTAACCAAACTTACTCAGCTTCCAGGTTTAAACAACCAAGCAAGCATGCTTTGGTATGGCTCTGAATACACGCCACATATTTTTGAAAAAACCGGTCATAATAAAGAAAACCTTTCCAACAAAGTAAGAGATTTACCCTTGCTGGCTTGGTTTTCACAGCCATTGCAACAGCAACATCAACAGCAAATGCAATTATTGCAACAACATAAAAATACCGCATATTCAATCAATCATTTTTTTAATACCCTCGTTGGATTGTTTGCTATTAAAACCACTAGCTACAACCCCATTCATGACTTAGCGAGTCCACTATTGATTGCAAACCCAATTGATCAGCAAAAATATGGTGAAGATGATGAAACCTTGAGCAAATATATTCAAAGTGACAATATCCAAAAACTGATTAATACTAAACAAGATCTGCGCATCTTACCCCATCGCAATAACTCTTTTGGCAAGGTTAGCCAAGTGTTAGATGAAGGCTTACAAGCGTTTGAAATTGATCTGGTCTTTGATGACAAAGGAGCTTACTTTGAAGTAGGACATGATAATGCCACCATGTCATCGGTACATTTAAAAGACATATTACAATTTATTCCTCCATCCATTAAAAAAATATGGTTTGATGTAAAAAATATCACTCCTTCAAATATCGATCGGGTCTTGAAACGTTTTAATGAATTACAGCAATTATTCCCTATTAAAGAGCGGGTTATTATTGAAAGTACGATTGAAAGCGAACTTTATATTAAATTTGCCCAACAAGGTTATTACACATCCTATTATCTGCCAACGATAGAGTTTATGAAGTTACGTCGAAGTAACAATCAACAAGCTCTAGATAAATTGGCAGATAGGATTATTCAACAAGTAGAAAAACAACAGGTGAAGGCTTTATCCTTTGATAGCAAACTTTATCATTTTGTCAAAAACAAAATTGAAAAAAGGTTATGGAAAAAACTTGATTATCATACCTGGGATATGAAATTAAAAACACGAGATATTAACTTTATCCCCACCTTGTTTACTAAAGACTTTTATTATGACGAACGTGTTAAAACAATTTTGTATGCTTATTATACCGAGTACACATTATAATCGGTATAATAACCAGAAACTAAGCCTTGTGGAGAGCATAATATGCCGAAAATACGAT
Organism: uncultured Ectothiorhodospiraceae bacterium; assembly: GCA_964391585.1. Classification (GTDB taxonomy): domain Bacteria; phylum Pseudomonadota; class Gammaproteobacteria; order GRL18; family GRL18; genus JADGAU01. The sequence continues at coordinate 1,786 of CAYMMQ010000092.1, read as the reverse complement.
TAATAAATATTAGTGGAACTGACAATCCAGGTGTTAGTGCTGCTATTTTAGATATATTAAGTATGCATGATGCAAATGTACTCGACATTGGACAATCTGTTATTCATAGTCACTTATCACTGGGATTATTGATTGAAACGGCTTCAGAAATAAAATCTGCTGCGCTGATGAAAGATCTGCTCTTTTATGGCCATCAACAAGCGATGCAAATTGAATTTAGCCCTGTTGATAAGCAAGATTATGAAAACTGGGTAAATGCCCAAGGTAAAGCGCGTTATATTGTCACCCTGCTTGGACGTAAATTATCCTCACACAATTTATCTTGTGTATCAAAGGTTGTTGCATCACATGGTTTAAATATCGATGGGATCACTCGACTTTCGGGTCGTTTCTCGTTAGATAAAAGTAACCAACATAAACGTAGTTGTGTTGAATATTCGGTTCGAGGAGAAGGAGCCGATCTTGCAAAACTTCGCGCTGAATTTTTTAAAATTAGTTGTGATGAAGAAGTTGATATTGCTTTTCAGGAAGATAATTTGTTTCGCAAAAATCGTCGCTTAATTGTTTTTGATATGGATTCAACCCTGATTCAATGTGAAGTCATTGATGAGCTGGCAAATGCGGCTGGAACCAGTGAACAAGTGATTGGCATTACTGAAGCGGCTATGCGAGGAGAACTTGAATTTAAAGAAAGTTTTATTAAACGACTCGCTTTTTTAAAAGGTCTTGAAGAATCAAAGTTAAAAGAAATTGCCCAAAACCTACCGATCACCGAAGGAGCAGAACGTTTGATCTCCAATTTAAAAACTTTGGGCTATAAGGTGGGGATTTTATCAGGCGGTTTTACCTATTTTGCTGAACACCTACAAAAGATACTTGGGGTGGATTTTATTGCAGCCAATCAACTTGAAATTATAGATGGAAAACTCACCGGAAAGGTAAAAGGAGAAATTGTTGATGGTGAGATGAAAGCTAAATGCCTGCAGGAAATGATTAATAGCATGGGGATCACAGCAGATCAAGCGATAGCCGTTGGAGATGGTGCAAACGACTTACCAATGTTAGCCATAGCAGGCCTTGGGGTAGCTTTTCATGCTAAACCACTGGTAAAATCTCGTTCCGAACATTCAATATCCACGCTTGGGCTTGATGGTGTTCTTTATTTGCTCGGTGTAAGGGACAGAGAAACCAACTCTAAATGAACTTTGAAGCTTAGCTTATTCATCTGAAACCGAACCATCAGCATTAAAGCGGATATAAGCACGACTTAATGAAATTGTCACCGAGTCGTCACCTTTGCGATACAGAATAATGCTTTCTCCATTTTCTATTTGACCAAAATTTCCACTGCCATCTGCAATATCATCGGTAAAAACGATCCAGCCATTTGGGCCAAATGTTAAAATATTATCGCATTGTGTGCCATCGGCATTACTAGGACAAATACTGACGGGAATACCACGCTTCATTGCTTCAGAACGTGCAAGCTTAATCCCATTAACTACCTCTTTACTTTTGGTTTCGGTTTTATTGTCGGCAATTTGTGTTTGAAATGAAGGTAAGGCAATTGCGCCTAAAATCCCCATAATAGCCAAGGCAATCATAATTTGAACTAAACTAAATCCTTGTTCTTTTCTCATTTTTTATCCTTTTTGAATAGCTAATAATTTGTTTAAGTTTTCCCCTCGTCTAAGAGTGCCTAATTTTGGTAGAAAAAGGGGGATTGAGGGAGATTTTATTTAAAAGAACAAATCTCCCCTAACCCCTCTTTGCTAAAGAGGGGAAC
>CAYMMQ010000091.1:0-9769 GCA_964391585.1 uncultured Ectothiorhodospiraceae bacterium | reverse complement strand
ATTCCCTTAAAAAGTTTATTAATGTTAGCACATGTCAAATAATTTATTAAATAACTCTTGCCTCATTTAGTTTAAAGGCAAAAATTTAAAGCAAAAACTCAATTAATGAAGAACTAAATTGCTACATTAATTCTTTTGAGTATTCGACAATTACGCTATAATGTCCGACTTAAATTAAAACTTATGGAGCAAGCAGTGACCACAGCCAAAAATTCACAATCATTAAGTTACAAAGATGCTGGTGTTGACATTGATGCAGGTAACTCTTTGATTGAAAAAATCAAACCTCATGCCAAAGCAACGATGCGTGATGGGGTTTTAGGTGGGCTTGGTGGTTTCGGTGCTTTGTTTGAAATCCCTCTTGATCGTTACTCACAGCCTGTCTTAGTTTCTGGCACTGATGGTGTTGGTACAAAACTAAAATTAGCCATGCAAATGAACAAGCACGATACTATCGGTATTGATTTAGTAGCAATGTGTGTCAATGATTTAATTGTACAAGGTGCCGAACCTCTATTTTTCCTTGATTATTATGCAACTGGAAAACTTAATGTTGACGCTGCTGCTGATGTGGTTAAAGGTATAGCGGATGGTTGTCTTCAGGCTGGTTGTGCCTTAAGTGGTGGTGAAACAGCTGAAATGCCGGGCATGTATCAAAATGATGATTATGACTTAGCTGGTTTTTGTGTAGGTATTGTCAACAAGCCCGATATTATTGATGCTAGCCAAGTTAAAACCGGCGATGTTTTACTGGGTTTAGCATCAAGTGGCCCTCACTCTAATGGTTATTCATTAATCCGCAAAATTATTGAACACAGTCAAGCAGATTTGAATACTGACTTTGCTGATAGTAAAACATTGGGACAAGCCTTATTAACTCCCACTCGTATTTATGTTAAATCTATATTATCGCTGTTAAAAACCATTAAAGTTCATGCGATTTCTCATATAACAGGTGGCGGAATTACCGAAAACCTACCCCGTGTTATGCCTGAGGGAACTGTTGCTGAAATTGATAAATCTGCTTGGCAGTTACCCAAAGTTTTCCAATGGTTACAAACAAATGGCAATATCACTGAAGATGAAATGTTACGGACTTTTAACTGTGGTATTGGTTTAGTGATTGCGGTTGATGCCAAGGACGAGAAACAAACGATTGATCTACTAGAAAAATGTGGTGAACGTGTTTATCGTATTGGCAGTATTAAAGCAAGCAAGCAAGAACAATCCCCTTTTGTTTCTTTTCATTAATCTTTAGGCTGTAAAATGACTGCTGACGCTCTTAAAATAGTCGTATTAATTTCTGGTAATGGTAGCAATTTGCAAGCCATTATTGATGCAATTGAAAGCAAACAAATCAATGTGGTGATTAAAGCGGTTATTAGTAACAAAAAAAATGCCTATGGTTTAACGCGTGCGAAAAATGTCTCAATAGCAACCGAAGTGATTGAACACAAAGATTATTCTCAGCGTATTGATTTTGATAAAAAATTAATTGAAGTTATTGATTCCTATCAAGCTGATTTGATCGTATTAGCTGGTTTTATGCGCATTTTAACTGATGATTTTGTACAAAACTACCCCAATAAAATCATTAATATTCACCCTTCTTTATTACCTAAGTATAAGGGTTTGCATACCCATAAGCGCGCCTTGGAAGCAGGTGATCAGGAACACGGTTTGACGATTCATTTTGTTTGCCCTGAGCTTGATAGTGGGCCAATTATTAAACAAGTTAAAATTCCTATTCTTGCAGGTGATAATGAAGAAACACTTGCTGCTAGGTTATTAATTGAAGAACACAAGGCTTATCCAGAAGTTTTGCAACAGCTTTATATGCAAATGAAGTAAGTTGTATGTATTCCCAAGGAGGATTTTGGGAGTGAGTTATATTTTAAATTCATAGGTTTTATCATCAATGCACAAACAAATAGCAACCATTCAACAATTTATCAATAAAGAATCCCTTAGTGGAATACTTCTTTTTGTTGCCACTCTTTTGGCGGTTATTATCGCCAACTCTTCTTTATCACAACTTTATTATGATATTTGGCACTTACCTCTGGGACTACACTTAGGTGAGCTTAATATATCCATGACATTAACCTATTGGATTGATGATGGTTTGATGGCTTTATTTTTCCTCATGGTTGGTTTAGAAATTAAAAGAGAGTTAATCGTTGGTGAACTTTCTTCTTTGGATAAAGCGGCATTTCCCATTGTTGCCGCTATTGGTGGTATGATCATACCTGCGCTCATTTATGTGATCAGTAACCCTGATCAACCGATTGGATTTGGGATCCCAATGGCAACCGATATTGCTTTTGCCTTGGGTATATTGATGTTGTTGGGAGATAAAGTAAATCCAGCGTTAAAACTGTTTTTGGTCGCCCTTGCTGTTGTTGATGATCTAGGAGCTGTTGTTGTTGTGGCAACGGTTTATACAGCAGAACTCCATACTGAATACTTTTTACTTGCTGCTTTAATCTATGCTTTAATCTGGCTTCTTAATTTTAAAGGGGTTAAAAGTCTTTGGCCTTATTTAATCTTAGGCATAGCATTGTGGTTTTATATTCATGCTATTGGTATTCATGCAACGATTGCAGGCGTTTTATTAGCATTTGCGATACCAATAAGTTCAAAAATTGATGAGCAGGTTTTTTTAGTAAATCAAAAAAAATCCATTATTGAATTTGAGCAATATATCGATGACATTCCCATCCTGAACCATCATCAAATCGATGCTTTGGAAAACATCGCCCATTCCTATGATAATGTACAAAATCCATTGGTAAAACTTGAGCATCACTTACATGGTTTTAGTGCCTTTTTTATTATGCCTTTATTTGCTTTTTCTAACGCCGGTGTATTAATTGACTTTTCTGGTGTATCACAACACCTATCTGTGGTATTAGGGGTTATCTTAGGTTTAGTTATTGGTAAACCTTTAGGTATTTTTGCTTTTACCTATTTAGCCACAAAATTTAAACTGATTAATAAACCCGATAATTTAACCTGGTCAGAGATTATTGCCGTTGGTTTTTTAGCTGGCATTGGTTTTACCATGTCAATATTTATTACTCATCTCGCTTTTGTGGATGAAACCCTTATTGATGCCGTTAAATTAGGTATTTTTATCGCCTCATTTATTGCAGCTGTACTTGGCGTTATCCTGATTAACCGAGCGACTAAGTAGTTTATGATGGCCTAGCCATGTAAGAGTTACATAAATATTATGAAAATTTTACATACATCTGATTGGCATTTAGGACGTTCACTTTATGGGCGAAAGCGCTACCAAGAATTTGAAGCATTTCTCAATTGGCTTAGCTTTACTATCGAAGCAAAAAATATTGATGCCTTATTAGTTGCTGGGGATGTATTTGATACCACTACTCCCAGTAATCAAGCACAAGAGCTGTATTATCGTTTTCTTTGTCAGATTTCAGCCTCCACTTGTTGTCGTCACATTATCATTATCGCTGGCAATCACGATTCTCCTTCTTTTTTAGATGCCCCCAAAGAATTATTACGTGTTTTAAATGTTTATGTGATTGGTGCGGCGACAGAAAACCCTCAAGATGAACTGCTTGTGCTTTCAGATCAAGCAAATATACCACAGGCTATCATTTGTGCGGTCCCCTATTTAAGAGATAAAGATATTCGTACCGTGGAAGCAGGTGAAAGTATCGATGATAAAAATGCCAAAATGCTCAATGGATTAAAACAGCATTATGCCAATGTATGTGAGCTAGCTGAACAAAAACAAGCTGAATTTGCCCAAGCCGGTCATATGAATACTCCTATTATCGCCATGGGGCACCTTTTTACCTCCGGGGGTAAAACCATTGATGGTGATGGGGTTAGAGAATTATATGTCGGTTCATTAGCACATATTGGCCCAGAGATGTTTCCAGCTGCTATTGACTATTTTGCCTTAGGTCATTTACACGTCCCACAACGTGTTGGTGATACAGAACATATTCGTTATAGTGGTTCTCCCCTCCCTATGGGGTTTGGTGAAGCAACTCAGGATAAAAAAGTCCTTATCGTTAACTTTACTCGTCATAAAGTCAATATTGATGAAAAACTTGTTCCCTGCTTTCAACCCTTAGTGCGTATTGTCGGCTCTATTGATGTCATCAAAACAAAAATACATGCACTCAAACAACAAGATAGCAGTGCTTGGTTGGAAATTGAATACAGCGGAAAAGCTATTATCAGCGATCTTAGAGAAATGCTTGATGAGGAATTAAAAGACTGTAAATTAGAAATTCGTCGCATTAAAAATCAACAAATTTTTGATCATGTTATTCGTTCAACACGTGTTGAAGAAACTTTAGATAATCTTGACCCTCGCGAAGTATTTAACCGCTGCCTTATTAGTGCTGATATAGATGAAGAGCAACGGAAAGAGTTAGAACTTGCCTATCAAGAAATTCTTGTATCCTTTAATGAAGATGATCCCAATGCAAGTTAAGGACGATATCAGTGCCTAAGATATCAGTGCCTAAATAGAGAAATTTATGAAAATTCTACAATTGCGCTTTAAAAACCTCAACTCATTACAAGGTGAATGGCTAATTGACTTTAGCGATCCCGAATATATATCTGGTGGAATTTTTGCTTTAACTGGGCCAACTGGAGCAGGAAAATCCACTATTCTTGATGCGATTTGTTTAGCACTTTATGGCGCAACACCACGACTAGGGAAAATTACTCAAAGTAATAATGAGATTATGTCTCGTCACACTGGAGAATGTTTTGCTGAAGTGATCTTTGAAGCTCAAGCAGGAACTTTTCGATGTCACTGGTCACAGCATCGCGCTAATAAAAAAGCTACTGGAAAACTTGCCGATGCAAAACAGGAAATTAGTGAATTTCTGACTGGGCATGTTTTAGAAGGAAAAAAAAGTTTAGTCAGCAATGTTGTGGAAGAAAAAACCGGAATGGACTTTGAACGGTTTACTCGTTCTATTTTACTGGCCCAAGGTGGTTTTGATACTTTTCTTAAAGCCAACGCAGAGCAAAAATCAAAAATACTCGAGCAAATTACCGGCACTGAAATCTATTCAAAAATATCTTCAAGCGTTTTTGATCGTAATAAAGAAGAAAATACGACATTAACAACATTGCAAGCTGAAACCTCCGGTATCAGGACGCTTGAACCCGAGCAACAACAGCAAATTCAATTAAATATAAAACTACAGCAAAAACAAGAGTCCGCTCTTGTGGTTGAACAAAAAAACAATGAACAGGCGGTCAACTGGTTAAATGGCATTAATGAATTAAAAGTCGAGCTTAACACCTTAACTCAAACTGAAAAACAGCTTTTTATTGAAATTGAAAAGTTTAAACCTCAACAGCAGCAACTACATTTAGCTTATATAGCGGCAGAATTTGCGGGTGACTATGCTTTATTAAAAAACACCCGCCAGCAACAACAGGATGATAAAACCGCCTTACAAAATCAACAGAATTTCTTGCCTCAACTGGAAAAAACTTTTTCACAGCAAGCTGAGAACTTAAAGCATTCTGAACAACAACGTATTCAAACAAAACAAAAACAAGCTGAAGCATCACCTCTTCTAAAACAGGTTAGAGCTTTGGATCAAAAACTAGAGCAACAGAAACAAAGCATCTATGAATTAAAAACAAATTATCAACTTGATGTCACAAGAGTAAAAAGCAACAAAGAACAGCAACTCGCCTTAGTAAAGCAGCAGGAAGAGAATACTCAACAACTTAATACTATTCAGCTATATCTGCAACAAAATGCAACAGATGTTTACTTGGTCAGTGATTTTAGCGGTATTGAGCAACAATTAAATCAACTACTTTTAAAACAAAAAGACATTAGCAAACAAGAGCAAAATAAAAAGGAGAGTGAAAATTCTCTACAACAATTTATAGAAAAATTTGATAAGGCTACGCTTCATGTTAATCAACAGCAACAACAACTTGAGAAGATAAAGCTATCACATGAACAGGCAAATTCAGAACTTGCCAACATATTAGACGGAAAATTATTAGGTGAATATCAGGCGAAAAAAGAAAGTTTATTAACAGAAAAACTATTACGTGCCACTATCGCTAACTTAGAAGAACAGCGAAACCTATTAACCGATGGCAGTGTTTGCCCTTTATGTGGTGCATTAGAGCATCCATATGCCAAGGGCAATATTCCCTTATTGGACGAAACGGAAAAAAGTATCCAAGCAATCACTACTTTGATTAACAAAGCACAACAACAAGAACATGTTATTCAACAAATCATAGAGCAAAAAAATCAAGCACAAAGTTTGTTGGCTGAAACAAAAAACTTATGCATTATAGCAGAAAATGAAAAACAATCCGCACAGCAAAGACTGACGCAATTGGCACATGATCTACAGACTGCACAAAGCGAATTTACAACAGCAAGCAATGACTTATCCGCTTTATTACAGCCGCTAGGAATTGAGTTTAAACATAATGAAAAAGTTGATGTTTTAATTAAATCATTACAACAACGCTTGCAAAAGTGGCATCAATATCAGCAACAAAAAACCGAACTTGAGAAAAATCTAGCCAGTTTTGAAAGTGAAATAAAACACATTAGTAGCATGATTCAATCTCAAGAAATAGAATTAATAGAAAAAAATAAAAACTTAGTTAGTATAAAAAATGAATACCAGCTCAATCAAAAACTACGATTGCAACTTTTTGCTGATAAAAATACCGATGATGAAGAAACTCGCCTCAACAAAGCAATTAGTGATGCCGAGCTCAAGGAGAAACAAACAAGAGCAAATTTTGATGAAGCAAAACAACAATTACTCAACACACAAACCATAGTCAGTGCGTTAACTCAAGATGTTGAAAAAAGAGCTACTGAATTAGCACAGCTAGAAGATATTTTTACTCAAACTCTTGTTAGTAAAAATTTTATTGATGAACAACACTTGCTTGCTTGTATGCTTTCAACAGAGAACAAACAACAACTGGAATTAAAAGCAAAACAATTAGACACAAGCCAAACCGAACTGGCTACAAAAATTAAAGACAGACAAGTGCGCTTAGATACTGAGTTAGCTAAAAAAATGAGCGATAAACCTTTAGAACAATTGCAAACACGATTAGTTGAGGGGGAGCTAAAGCTCAAACAGCTTCGCGAACAAATTAGTGCCGCCAATCATCAACTGAAAGAAAACCTTCAAAACAAAGAGATCATCAAAGAAAAACAAGTAGCGATTGATGCACAAAAAAAAGAATGCCAACGGTGGGGTAAGTTAAGTGATCTCATTGGCTCTGCAGATGGGAAAAAGTATCGGAACTTTGCCCAAGGTTTAACCTTTGAATTAATGGTCACTCATGCCAATCAACAACTTGCCAAAATGAGCGATCGTTACCTACTCATTCGAGATAAAAAGGGCTTAGAACTTAATGTGATAGATAATTACCAAGCAGGTGAAACTCGTTCCTGTAAAAATCTATCTGGAGGTGAAAGCTTTATAGTCAGCCTTACTTTAGCCTTAGGGCTTTCAAAAATGGCCAGTCAAAAAGTTCGCGTTGATTCTTTATTTTTAGATGAAGGATTTGGTACTTTAGATGAAGACACCCTGGAAACAGCCTTAGAAACGTTAGCCGGCTTACAACAAGATGGTAAACTCATTGGCGTTATTTCTCATGTATCTGCACTTAAAGAGCGGATCCGCACTCAAATCAATATCAGTCCAATATCGGGAGGGAAAAGTAGCATTAGTGGTCCTGGTTGTTCTAAGGTTTAATTTTTAACAATTTATATGCTGGCTAATTAAGTCTTAAGGATTATAAAAATAGATTTAACTTAAATTGTACAATTTAAAAGGCTACGTGTATATTTCTTAACTTTGTTTGCCTTGACATTCAGCTGTTTCATTGTTACTTTTTTAATCTGATATGATAAGCTTTGCATCCATGGGAACAGACTGGGGGATCTGGCTGAAGAAGGGGGATAATAAACCAACATTTTCAAAGACTGTGGCTATATACTGGAAATTGACATTAATGTTCTATTATTACAGAATGCCTGATTAGATATTGTCTAATAATATTCGCTGAGTCCTAGCTATTTAGAGGTTATAAAAGTTCTAACGAGTGATTCCATAGTAGCTGTTCACTTAAATTTAGAGATTAAAATATATGAGTAATTTAAAGCTACCACGCTACCTTCTTTCCATAGAAGAACTTAAAGCTATCACTGAAAAAAAAGCAGTTTCCAGCATTTCTTCTAATGAGTTCATCTCCCTCCCTGGTGGAAGAAAAGGAATTTTACCATCTGCTATTCGCCGAACTTTAAAGAAAAAAGGAACTGATTATTCATTTCAAGTTATAGCCCATATTAATTTACGTGGTGGCGTGGGTAAGACCACATGTGCTGTAACCAGTGCAACACGTGCAGCAGCATATGGTTTCAAAACGTGTGTGCTGGATCTCGACATGCAAGCCTCAGCTTCAGTATCACTTGGAGTTACTATTGATGAAGAACAGCCGGTGTTTTGTGATGTTTGGCAAAAACCTTATGAAACTCTATCATCCGCATTATATAAAATTGATGAGGGGCTTTATCTTCTACCTTCATCGCTTGAAAATAGCTTAGCTGATTCCATGCTTGCTTCAAGTCCCGCTAATCAAAAAAAAGCGGTTATGAATGTTTGTGAACAATTAAAAACTGAAGAATTTGATATCGTTTTTATTGATTGTCCCCCCTCCCTTGGAGTTATGGTTGTATCCTCAGTTTGTGCGGCCGATATTATAGTTATTCCAGTATGGAGTGATGCTTGTTCATATCGAGGGCTTAAGCTTGCCTTGCAGGAGATTTCTTCAGTCTGCGATGCCTTTGGCCTCCCTATTCCTGAAATACGCATACTTTTCAGTAAATACGATGCAAGAGAATCTCTTTCTATTGAGGCATTACGCAAGCTAAAAGATGAATTCCCTCAATATTTTTGTAGTACATATATTCGAACCAGTACCGAATTTGCAAAAAAGCTAGAACAAAGTGAGACCGTCTTTGCCTCTCAAAGAAAATCGACTGCTAGAGAAGACTATGATAGTTACCTTAGAGAACTCTTACATATCTAAATATTACCTTTTTAAGAGGGGGAGCGTATGACAGAAGAAAAAGCAAGACAAAAAAAATTATTGAATGAAGATGCTACAACAAAAAAAGTAAGCATTAAAAGGCATCGCAAAAGAGTCTATGAAACAACGACTGAAACCGAGGACAATAGCAAATCCACGGACAATAATATCAATAGTAAAGTGGAAAATATCTCACAAACACCAAGTGTTGTTGAGCTTGATAATACCATCATGAAATATATCATTCTTTCTGTTGGTACTGGAACGATCCCGTTTCCAGTATTTGATCTTGTTGCTATTGTAGGTATTCAATTAAAGATGGTTTCTGAACTTTCAGAAAAATATGGTATTCCCTTTTCAGAAAATATTAGCAAATCGATTATTTTATCACTTTTAGGAAGTTTGGCTCCCCTAGAAATAGTTAAAGGAATTGTTGGAACCACTTCCAAACACATTCCCGGTTTAGGCACACTTATGGGTACTACTCTTCTTGCCTCATTATCGGGTGCATCCACCTATGCTGTAGGAAAAGTATTTATTAAACATTTTGAATCTAACGGAACATTCCTCAATTATGACTTAGAAAAAATGAAAGTCTATTTTTCTAAACAATATTCAAAATCCACATTAGGTGTTGCAAGTTTCATGCAATCTTGAGAACGCT
>CAYMMQ010000090.1:5107-9808 GCA_964391585.1 uncultured Ectothiorhodospiraceae bacterium | reverse complement strand
TAATTTAAAACACTCTTTGTTTAATCTAATCGCTTTTTAAGGATTTTCCCCTCTGATTTTCTAGTTTAGTCATCATTCATCATAAGTCAAAGAGCTTGAATAAAACGGTGTTATTTTTAAATGTGGTTAAACCCATTGAAAGTTATTAGATATAGGATTAAAATTTGACTTTGACAATGCTTAGTCTTTCAATTTGCAACATAATCAGTTTTTATGTGGCTAGCCTAGAGTATCTTGTAACGTGAATAAATCACCTGACTTAAAAATAGATCTTCGTCAAATGATTATTGCAATAGAAACCACGATTGATCTTGTGGGGATGAATGATACTAATCATGGGAAGCGTGTTGGTTATATTGCGAGTCAACTAGCTCATAAACTTGGGTTTTCTAAGCAAGAAATCCAGTTTGTTTTTGAACTCGGTTTGTTACATGACTGTGGCGTATCAACTCATCAAATGCACAGCAACCTCGTCAATCACTTTGATTGGGAGGATGCACATATACATTGTGAAATTGGTTATCGCCTTCTAAAAAAATTCGCTCCTTTAGAAAAATACGCCCTTCCTATTCTCCATCATCATACTGCTTGGCATAAATTAAACAACGTTGACATTAGTGAGGCCGATAAACAATTGGCAAATATTATATACCTCTCTGATCGAGTAGATGTTCTGGCTGCTACTCATTATGAAAAGGATATATTACTTGCTAGAAGAGAAATTATTAAATCCATTCTTAGCTATAGCGGTGACTTATTTGATCCGTTACTTATCAACAATTTTATCGAATTAGAAAAAACAGAAGCTTTTTGGATTTCACTAGAAAGCCGCCACATCTCTAGATTTACTTGGGATATGGGCTATTACACCTGTAATCAAAGGATAACCATGGAACAACTAAAACAGTTGTCACTTATCATGGCTTACATTGTTGATCAAAAAAGTCCTTTTACTGCTCAACATTCTGCTAGAGTTGGTTGCCTTGCTCGATATATAGCAGTGGTTTATCATTTAAGCATAGAGCAGTGTGACAAAATTGAGATTGCTGGCTTTTTACATGATATTGGAAAATTACGAATGCCTGATGATATTCTTGAGAAAAATACTTCTCTAAATAATACAGAGCGCTCGATAATGAATCAACATAGTTATGAAACCTATGAAATACTACGCCACATTAATGGGCTTGAAGATATCGCTTTATGGGCTGCTTATCATCATGAAGGAATAGATGGCACTGGTTATCCTTTTCACCCCACAGAAAAAAATTTATCTATAGAGGCTCGCATTATATCAGTGGCAGATATTTTTCAGGCATTGGCACAAAATCGCCCTTATCGAAAAGGACTTGCATTAGATGAGATTGTCAAAAATATTGAGCAATATAAAAAAGATGGAAAGCTAGATAAAAGCATTACTGAGTTAGTTATTAATCATGCCAATCAGTGTTATCAAATAGCTATAGGTGAAGCTGAAGAGAATAAAGACTCTGAATTCCCTTTTTTCGCCACAGGTGATTTAAATTTAAAGGAACAAAAGATGTTTGATTATAAAATATAATTTTTTAATTTTAACTATCTATTTTAACTATCTACTCGATAAATTACTTTAAGTTTTTTTTATTCGTGTCAAAAGACTTAAAACCCCATTTTGCTAAAATTATTCTATCATTATCAGGCTTAAATACTTCTATAGCCAGATGACAGGCAGATAAAATACGAGTAGAATCATTTGCTCATTTTACTTAGCTTGGAAACAATATGTTTAGAATTGAAAAGATTGACCCAGTTTATTATAGAAAGCAAACGCGTAAATCAACCCTGATCATTATGGGGATATTTATTGTCATTGGTTTTATTTCCGCCAGACTTGCAGTTGTTTATTTGAGTGCATATTCAAATAACCAAATAGTTCTCAACTTCTTGGGGGCATTTGCTGGTTTAATGCTAGTATTCTGGATAGTAAGTACTTTCTTTAAAGATGCAGACTGGATGAAAGAAGCCATGTACGCATGGCGTTTGAAACGCCACCTAATGTATATTTATAATGTGTTGAAGAATATTCAAGAGGCGGCAGATCAAGGGGATGTTAAAGCTATCAATATTCTTCGCTTTTATCAACTTGGAACCGAGCAGATGTATTTGTTGGACAACAATAATCTCGAAATGGATGACTTGAAAATTCAGATGCGAGTGCTCGAATCTAAAATGAAAGAAATGGGGCTTGAGCCTAATCAAACTGAGTTTAAGCTGGCATCAGCTGATCAGTACCGTAACTAAATGCTATTAGCATTTTCCCCTTATTTTTAAGATACTATCTTTGTAAGATTTTAGTTTTTAAAAGCAATCATTTAGTCAAAGTATGTGATGGTAAAAATTTTTTATGTTGAGCTAAAAAAATTCTTGTGAGAATCTTTTACTAGTTTTTGTTGCCTAAAGAACTACTTTCGCATAAAATACGCAATCGTAGAATAACTACCCAATTATCGGAGATTTTTTCATGAGTGATGTTGAAAGCAGAGTAAGAGCAATTGTTGTTGAACAATTAGGTGTTAAAGAAGAAGAAGTAACTATTGGCGCTTCGTTTGTTGACGATTTAGGCGCTGATTCTTTAGATACCGTTGAATTAGTGATGGCTTTGGAAGAAGAATTTGAAACTGAAATTCCAGATGAAGAAGCTGAAAAAATAACAACAGTTCAATTAGCCGTTGATTATATCAACCAGCATTTATGATAAGTTAATCTCAAACATCGTTTTGTGAGATAAACTAACCATTAAAATAATTTATTGATTTTTGGAAAACCGTAACTGAGTGTTTAAGTGAAAGCTTAATAAGCAGTTAGCGGTTTTCTTGTTTTTATGCCCATAATTAAGCATCTGCGGTATAGTGCATTATTTAAATTATTGAGTATTACCACATCCCTTTATCAACAAGGCATATAGGGGCGTATTGTGGTGTCTTTTTCAGTCATATTGTTTTTACTTTTATCAGTAAAGTAACAATATTAAATTTTCGGAGTTATCGTTTTGTCTAAACGTCGAGTTGTTATCACGGGCTTAGGAATTGTATCACCAGTAGGCAATACTGTGAGTGAATCCTGGTCGAATATTATTGCTGGAAATAGTGGTATTAGCGTGGTTGAAAACTTTGATACCACGGATTTTCCCGTTAGGATTGCCGGCTCGGTGAAAAACTTTGATCCGCGTGATTATATTACGGCTAAAGATATTAAAAAAATGGATCCTTTTATCCATTATGGGATTGCTGCGGGTAGTCAGGCTATTGAAGATTCTGGCTTTGAGGTTACAGAAGAAAGCTCGTGGCGTATCGGTGTTTCGATTGGTTCTGGTATTGGTGGTTTACCTGGAATAGAAAAAGGTTGTAAAGCACTTTCAAATGGTGGTCCTAAAAAAATATCACCTTTTTTTGTACCGAGCAATATTATCAATATGATTTCAGGTAATTTATCGGTCAAATATGGGTTAAAAGGCCCTAATATTGCTCTAGTAACTGCTTGTGCTACAGCAACTCATAGTATTGGTGATGCAGCAAGAATAATTGAGTATGGTGATGCCGACATTATGATTACTGGTGGTGCTGAAATGGCGACCTCACCTATGGGTTTATGTGGTTTTGCTGCTGCAAGAGCTTTATCTACTCGCAATGATGATCCACAAGCGGCATCTCGTCCTTGGGATAAAGACCGTGATGGTTTTGTTCTCAGTGATGGTGCAGGTGTTGTGGTATTAGAAGAATACGAACATGCTAAAAGGCGCGGTGCAAAAATTTATGCTGAAATACTAGGATTTGGTATGAGTGGTGATGCATATCATATGACCTTACCATCAAGCGGTGGAGAAGGAGCGAGCCGTTGTATGGATTTGGCGCTAAAAAATGCAAAAATTAATGCTCAGCAAGTTCAGTTTATAAATGCTCATGGCACATCTACCCCTGCAGGTGATATTGCTGAAACTGAAGCTTTAAAACGTTCATTTGGTGATGAAGCCTATAAAACTGCAATGAGTTCTACAAAATCGATGACAGGACATTTATTAGGTGCAGCAGGTGGCATTGAAGCAGTATTTACTGCTTTGTCGGTGTATCATCAAATTGCTACTCCCACGATTAATTTAGATAATGTTGATCCCGCTTGTGATTTAGACTATGTGCCTCATAACGCAAGAGATATGAAAATTGACTATGCCTTGTCTAATTCATTTGGTTTTGGAGGTACAAACGGTACCTTAGTCTTTGGTAAAATATAATTTGCTAAAAACGGATTAATTTTTTTGTTATATGTTTTGTTATAACTGCACATTTGTAATAACTGCGCCATGATGACAAACTCTCATGTTGTTAAAATTTATCCCGGTCATTTTGATTTATTTAAATTTTACCAACATGATCCAACGTTTTATCCTGCTTTATTACAAAGCGTAACAGGAAATCCTCAGTTCACTCGCTTTGATATCTTATTTGTTGCACCTAAGCAAAAACTCACTTTAGATCAACAGTTTGTTTTATCGTTAACGGATAAAATATCAGAGTGTCATCAAGATCCCAACCAAAGTAGCCAAGCAAATAACCATGATTTTTTAACAAAATTTAATCAATTATGGACACAAGAAAAACAGACGTATTTTTCAGCAACTCATACAACAGCAACTCATACAACAGCAAGTAAGGAAAATAGTAATAG
>CAYMMQ010000090.1:0-5007 GCA_964391585.1 uncultured Ectothiorhodospiraceae bacterium | reverse complement strand
CAGCAACTCATACAACAGCAACTCATACAACAGCAAGTAAGGAAAATAGTAATAGTGTTGATTATCCTTTTTGGGGTGGTTGGTTCTTGAATTTGTCTTATGAGCTTGTGCATCAAATTGAAAAGAAGCTACCCATATTAGCGAATGATGATACTTTCCCTATTGCTTATGCTTGTAGGTACTCTTCAGCTCTTATTTATGATCAACTAAAACAAGAAGTTGTTTTAATCGCTGAAACAGCAGAAGAATTAACGGGCTTAAGCAAGCGAGTTAAAGATGATCTGCAACTAATTTTAAATAATAAGGCTGAGGCTGAGGCTAAGGTTAAGGTTAAGGCTAAATTTAAGGTTGATTTGATTGAAGATGATGCTAATACTTTTATTGATGCAGCAAAAAAAATTAAACAATATATATACCAAGGTGATGTGTTTCAGGTCAATTTATCGCGGATGTGGCAGGCTAAAATAAACGCTGATAACTTATTTAAGCTTGCTGCTGATATTTATTTAGTGCTGCGAGATAAAAATCCCGCACCATTTGCTTGTTGTGTAAACTTTGACCAACAGGTTATTATTTCTTCTTCTCCCGAGCGTTTAATTAAAGTAAAAAACAACATCATCGAATCTCGACCGATTGCTGGTACTCGTCCTCGAAGTGATAACAAGCTGCGAGATGAGCAATACATCCAACAATTACATGCTAACCCTAAAGAACAATCGGAACATATTATGTTATTAGATTTGATCCGCAACGACTTAGGTAAAGTCTGTAAAGCAGGTTCGATTAAGGTTGATGAGTTAATGATTAATGAATCTTATCAAACCGTACATCACATTGTTTCAAATATAAAAGGTGAGCTTACAGATAAAAGTTCTCCTGCTGATGTATTAGCTGCGATGTTTCCAGGCGGTACTATTACCGGCTGTCCAAAAGTAAGGTGTATGGAAATTATTAATGAGTTGGAGCAAGTTCCCAGAAAGGCTTATACCGGATCAGTAGGGTATATCAACCACGATGGTTCAATGGATTTTAATATTTTAATTCGTAGCATGTTATTATCAGAAAAAAATTCTGAGTATAAAGCTTCAACAGAGAACAGTTGCCAACAAAAATCATTTCATCTAAGTTTTCGTGCTGGGGCGGGGTTAGTTTATGACTCGATTGCAGAGCATGAGCTAAAAGAAACACGAACCAAGGTAAAAGGTTTGATAAATGCTTTGCTTAGTATGGAAAATGAATGATTTGTATCAATGGTGAATTGCAACAAAATATTAATGTTTTAGATCGAGGTCTGAGTTATGGTGATGGCTTGTTTGAAACGATTGCCCTCATCAATAATGAGCTGCATAACTGGTTTTTACATTACCAACGCTTAGTTTTAGGCTGTGAAAAGCTGGATATTAAAAAACCTTCAGAGCAAAACCTATTAGCTGAGATACAAATGCTCTTAGAGCAAAAGCACCATACTAAAACGCTAACATCTGACTTCATTATTAAAATTATTATTACAAGAGGTGTCGGGGAACGTGGTTATAGCTATGATAATAATACTGAAACAAACCGTGTAGTAATGTTGCTTGATTGGACTGAATTTCCAAGACGTTATTATCAGCAGGGTGTTGATATTAAAGAGCTGGATATACATCTGGCTCGACAACCATTATTAGCTACGATCAAACATCTCAATCGTTTAGAGCAAGTATTAGCACAAGCACAACTAGCAAACAACTTTCAAGAAGCACTGCTTTATGACAGCGACAATAATATTATTAGTGGGGTTAGCTCAAATGTTTTTTTTGCAAAAAATAAGGTTTTATTCACACCAAAATTAACTTATGCTGGGGTTGCTGGTACGATAAGAGCGCAAATTATCTCTTTGTGTCAGCAGCAACATTTTGCTTGTCAAGTGCTTGATTTACAACAAGTAGATTTGCTGAAAGCGGATGAAATTTTTTTCTCCAATAGTATACGAGGTATTTGGCCGGTCAAAAGTTTGCAGTTACGAAACAATAGCATTTTAAATTTTGAGCCAGGTTTTTTTTACCACAACTTAGCTACAACGATTAATCAACAACTAAAGCGATTTGCCTAATGAAAAAAGCGTTGTTGAGACTTTCACTTTTGTTCTTAGTATTAAGCTGCATTGCTTCTTTTTTAGTTTGGAAAAACTATCAGCAGTTTTTAGAAAGTCCATTGCCCACATCACAAGATATAGTATTTACCATTCATAAAGGTGAAACCTTTCACCATATTTTAAAGCGACTAAAAGAAAATAATATTATCCAGCAAAAAGAGTATTTTTATGTTTATAACCGGTTAAATAAATTTACAGCCTTATATAAAGCGGGGGAGTATGATATTCCTCTAAAAACAACGCCGTCTCAGTTGGTTGAAATTTTTATCTCGGGTAAAGTAAAACAATATTCTGTCACACTTCCAGAAGGCTGGACTTATTTGCAAATCATTGAACACTTAAATACCATTGATTCGTTGTTAAAAGTTCAGCAGTTTGAGCAATTTATAGAAGACTTGGGTATTAAAGAAAAAAATCCTGAAGGAAATTTTTATCCGGATACTTATTTTTATACGCGAGGTACTTCTGCCAATGAAATACTCAAACGCAGTTATATAAAAATGCAGTATGTATTACTCAAAGAGTGGCAACAACGTGAGCTAAACTTACCGATCACAACACCGTATCAAGCGTTGATTTTAGCTTCTATCGTTGAAAAAGAATCAGCAAAAAGTAGTGAGCGAGATAAAATTGCCGGTGCTTTTATCCGCCGCTTACAAAAAAACATGCGTTTGCAGTCAGATCCTACGATTATTTATGGAATGGGAACAACTTACCAAGGTAATATTCGCAAAAAAGATATTTTGCAAAAAACGGACTACAATACATATCAAATAGATGGTTTGCCACCAACGCCGATTGCTTCCCCGGGGGTAGATGCCATTCATGCAGTATTGCACCCAGATAAGAGCTCAAACTTATATTTTGTTGCTGATGGTTCAGGTGGACATACTTTTAGCTCAACCTTGGTGCAACATAATAAAGCCGTTAAACGTTATTTAAAGCTACAGAAAAAATACTGATAGCCTATTGTTTTGTTGCAGATATTTAAGCATGATCACTTAAACCCAGCAAAATTCTATCTCCATCTTTTATCATATTAAAGTCAGCAATGGCTTTGCCGACTTTTTGCATCATTTTTTTTCCGGGTTTATGATAATCCATTGTAGTCATACGATAAATTCCAAGTTTAACAAGTTAATAAAGTGTGAACGATAGTATAACAAAACTAGAGTATAGATCCCTTAGTAAAAACTTGATAACATACGATTGCTTTTAAGTGCAATGACTAATATTCATAAGGTGGATATTCATAAGGTGGAATCATGATAGAAAAAGAAAAAATTCTGGAAGCATTTCAATTTAGACATGCCTGTAAAAAATTTGATGAAAATAAAAAAAATGTTCAGTGAATATTTTGCTGTGGATAATGAGGAGTTTGGTTTGGCTTGTATGCTGGCATTTGGCTATCGTATTGATGAACAACGGGAAAAAACACGTCAGGATATGAAAGATATTGTGCAATGGTTTTAAGCTGTTTCACTTTGAGCTAAGCTAAGCTAAGATACTTTTGTATTTCGGAATCAATTTCTTGGTGGATACCTTTTAAATAAAGAATATACTCTTTATCATCATTGATATCACCATAAATATCAGCTCGAAGGTTTTGTAAAAATTCAAGTAGTTGACTAGCGCTTAAATTTTGGAAAATTTCCATGGTGTGATCTAAGAGCTTGATTAAAGCTTGGTGATTTTGATGATGAGTAACAAAATCTGGGTAGTGATGAGCTTGCATATAACTTTCTTCAAAAACGAAGTGTTTTTGAGTTTCTTGTTTTATTTTTTCTAAACAGGCCTTTATTTTTTCAAGTGGTACGTTCTTTTTAACCATGGCTTCTAAAATTTGAAAGCGTTTACTTAACTGAATATGTTGGTTATTAACATCGGCAATATGCTTGTCGATACTTTGTTTTATAAGAGTATAAACGCTATTTAAAAAGTCTTCATGTTCAAAAGGGGTGGATAAATGTTTGCAAATGTTTTCATCTTTGCGAAACTGATCCATAGCAAGATCCGCTCTTTTTCTGATCAACATCGTTGGTATACCATTCCATGATTTGCGGTGCAAAATCGCACTAATGATTTGCTCAATAGTAATGCCAACGGCACTTTTACCAACGATATTGCTATTGATAATAATTAAGTCTGGATTCGGGCTTGATTTATGATTAATATAGTTCCATGCTTTACTCCAGTCTGTTAAAGCTTGAAAATGGAAAATTTCATTGATTAACATCTCTTGCACAGTAGGAGAGTTTGCTTTGCCCAACTCAATCACTAGGATGGCAAACTTTGATACGCGGTGTGGCATTTTTTTACCCTTTAATAATAAAAAACAGCTAGTTATCTAAATAATAGCCTTTATTTTTTTCACACTAATCAAACTGTAGTGCAATATTAAAATAACTTGCTATCATAAAAAGTCATATTCTTAAGGATAGTCAAAGTGATGACAGTATACCACCAAATTTTATCACATTTTAATTTTTTTGCACCTGGGCAATCTCTAGAGCTTGCTTTTCAATCGGCTTATGATCCTCTTTTAGTATTTTTTTCTTTATTAATCGCTTACTTAGCTGCTTATAGCAGCCTAGTACTATTAGGTTTTATGTCGAAAGTTAAAACGCGTACTAATAGAAAAATATTATTACTTCTTGCTACATTGGTGTTAAGTTGTGGTGTTTTTTCCATGCACTTTATCGGTATGGAAGCTGTTATTCTACCTATTTCATTTAGCTATTCTACTATTATTACCTTTCTTTCCTTTATCCCTTGTTTTATAGCGATTTTGCTGGGTTTGTTATTAATTTATTATCAGCAAACAAGAACAGAATTGACTCGATTATTGGGCGTTGTGTTTATTGGTGGTGGAA
>CAYMMQ010000089.1:0-9888 GCA_964391585.1 uncultured Ectothiorhodospiraceae bacterium | reverse complement strand
AATCACATCAGGAGTATCTTTGCAATAAAATTGTGAAAAAACTTTCGTGAATAGCTTGACCATTTTAATTTTTGGGATATAGTCGTTAATGTGTGTTTTTACTTAATAATAAAGCAATAAACATGATAACCATATAACTTTTAGTTATAAGAAAATAAGCTACTACTACAGCGGGTGATCCAGGTCCTGCTACACCGCCCCCAGGGCAAAACTAGGAAGGCTAATAACAAAAAAAGCGCTCAATTGAAGCGTTTTTTTTTACTTTTAATTTTAGAAAATTTATTGCTTGGTATGAAATAAGTTAGATAATTGTTGGCTTGCCGCTTTAATATCCTCTTGCCCAAAAATGCCCTCTATCACCGCAAGAGCATCAACTCCCGCATTAATTAATAAAGAAGCATTGCTACTATTAATCCCTCCAATAGCAACAATAGGTAATTGAATATGCTGTTTGACGTGTTGAATGATACTTAAATCGGCTTGGATCGCCTGAGGTTTGGTGTTTGAGGGAAAAAATCGCCCTAAGGCAATATAATCAGCGCCAGATAATTGAGCTTGTATTGCCCTGTCTAGCTGGTTATAACATGAGACTCCAATTATTTTGTATTCTCCTAATATGGCTCTTGCATGAGTAATAGCTAAATCCTCAGCGCCAATGTGTACACCGTCGGCATCAACTTCTTTAGCCAAAGTTACATCATCATTAATAATAAAAGTCACTTGATGTTGTTGGCATAATTTATTTAAAACATAAGCCTGCTCTTTTTTAAGCTTTTCATCAGCAAATTTATTGCGATATTGTAAAACCGAAATTCCACCATCAATCGCTAAAGATACCTTGTCATAAAGCTGTTTATCACTAATTAATATCGGATCGGTAATTGCATAGATCCCTGAGATTTTTTTTAAAAGAGTCATAGTCAAATTTAATATTTAAGTTCATAGGTTGGTACTTAAGGAGGAAACTGATGTGTTTAGGCTTCCCCCTTAGAAAAAGGGGGATTGAGGGGGATTTGATTTCGCTATTAAATGCTTGATCTGACAGCACTTTATTTAAAAGAATAAATCTCCCCTAACCCCTCTTTGCTAAAGAGGGGAACAGTTTCGAGCAATATTTATCTTAAGAACTAACCTATGTATTTAAGTTAATATATAACAGTACTACTTCACCAAGTGTAGGGGCTCTAGGAGAAATACATACTTCATTAATATCGTAGCCTGGATTAGCGAAGCGTAATCCGGGGAATCCAGTGATTACCAGAATATCAGTGATTATGAAGATAAAAACGATTCGGATGAAACTGCCCCATACCCAATTGCATACCTTGATCTAAACTATTCCAAGTGAAATCTTGCGCTTGAGTAACAGCATCTAACACCGGCTCACCTTTTGCTAACAAAGCGGCTATAGCAGCTGCAAGAGTACAACCTGAGCCATGATATTCATGTAATAGACGTGGCCAGTGAAAATCTTTGAGTTTTTTATGCTGGTAATACAAGCTATTAATAATATCCGGAGTTGTTTCATGAGTTCCGGTAATTAATACATATTCACAACCATCGTCCATTAATTCCTGAGCACAAGCGAACAAACTATCTGATTCAGTCGCCAGCTTTAATGCCTCATGACTATTAGGTGTTGCAATAGTTGTTAATGGAAATATTAAATCAGAATAAGCCAAAGTCATCTGCTCATCAGACAATAAAGTGCCATCACCTGCTTTTATAATCGGATCAACAACAACAGGAATATCACGATAAGCATGTAATATTTCATGAATGGCTTCAATATTTTCAATACTTCCTAACATTCCAAGCTTAAAGGCGGCAATGGGCATATCTTCAAGAATTGCTTTAGCTTGCTCACTAACAAGTGTCGCATCAACGCTTTCAATACGTTTAACACCAATACTATCTTGAACGGTTAAAGCAGTAATAACCGTACAAATTTTTACCCCCAAGTTATTTGCAGACTCAATATCCGCTTGAATGCCGGCACCGCCACAGGGATCGTGGCCTGAAAACGATAAAACGATGGGATAATTTAATGCTGCCATTAGAATGGTTTAAGGGTAATTAATAAGATAACGGCAATTAAAATTAATACGGGAAACTCATTAAACCAGCGAAAAAACACGTGGGTTTTAGTGTTTTTATCATCTCTAAACTGCGTATAATAACGATAACAGATATAGTGATAAAACAATAATGGCAACACTAATAGTAGCTTAATATGCAACCAAGAGGCATGGGCATAAGTTTGAAGTGCATAATCATATAGCATCCAAACACCAGAGATGGCCATTAAAACAGCCGCAGGAAGCATAATGCCATTTAACAGTTTACGCTCCATAATCTTAAATCGAGCATTGCTCGTGGTATCCAAGCCTTCTTCATCTATGCTCATGGCATGATAAACAAATAATCTTGGCAGGTAAAAAAGACCGGCAAACCAAGAGATCATAAAAATAATATGTACTGCTTTGACCCACAACATAAATAACACTCTTTAAATTTAAGCAAGGAAAATATTTAACGGCTAAATTGTACCTGATAAGAGGCAAAAAGTATAAAAAAAATGTCAACACTGTTAAAATAAAGTCCAGCTAAATATAGGTGATGACATGAGTACAAGTAACAAACATATTCATATTCTAGGAATTTGCGGTACCTTTATGGGTGGCATTGCTGTGCTGGCTAAGCAGCGTGGATTTCGTGTTACTGGACAAGATGCTAATGTATATCCACCGATGAGTCTCCAGCTAGAGCAACAAGGTATCGAGCTGATCCAAGGGTACGATATTGCCCCTTTGCAAGAACCTAATGTGCCTGATATGGTGGTGATTGGCAATGCCTTGTCACGCGGCAATTCTGCGGTCGAATATGTGTTAAATCATCGCTTGCCATATACATCTGGGGCACAATGGTTAGCTGAAAATGTCTTGTATGATCAGTGGGTATTGGCCGTTGCTGGTACACATGGTAAAACAACCACCAGCAGTATGTTGGCGTGGATTTTAGAATACGCCGGATTAAAGCCGGGATTTTTAATCGGTGGTGTTCCTGAAAATTTTTCGGTTTCAGCCCGTGAAAGTGAAGCTGGTTTTTTTGTGGTTGAGGCGGATGAATACGATACTGCTTTTTTTGATAAACGTTCAAAATTTATTCATTATCATCCGAGAACGGCAATTATAAATAATATTGAGTTTGATCATGGTGATATTTTTACTGATTTAGAAGCGATTAAAACGCAGTTTCATTATTTTGTGCGTACCATTCCCGGACAGGGTTTACTTATCTACCCTAAAAATGATCAAAATATTCAAGATACCTTAAAAAAAGGACTATGGACACCTCAAGAAACCATCAGTTATGATGGTTCTAAGGCTTATTGGAATGTGGAATACTTAGCTAATCCAAAAGGAAGTATTGATGGTTCAGCATTTAAAGTATTTTGTGAAAACAAAGAAGTTGGCGTGGTTAAATGGTCGTTAATTGGCAAACATAATGTAGCAAATGCACTGGTGGCAATCGCAGCGGCTAGGCATGTGGGGATCCCTGATTTTCACGCGGTTGCTGCTTTAAATTTATTTAAAAATGTTAAGCGGCGCATGGAGTTAAAGGCAGTGGTAAAAAACATTGCTATTTATGATGATTTTGCACATCACCCAACGGCTATTGCAACAACCTTAGATGGATTGCGAAATAAAGTAGGTAAACAAAGAATTATGGCTATTTTAGAACCTCGATCTAATACCATGAAAATGCAATTACATAATGAGACTCTAGCCGACGCTTTAACACAGGCTGATTTTGTGTTTTTTTATTTGCCTTGTGATGAAAAAATAACAGCAGTTGCAGAGCAGCAACCTTTTTCTAAGGTAATTGAAGCGTTAGGCAATAAAATAGTGGTAAAAGATGATCTGCAACAGCTAGTGCAGCATATTGCTGCTCAAGTGCTTAGCGGTGATCATCTTTTAGTGATGAGTAATGGTGGTTTTGGTGGCATTCACCAAAAAATTATTACTGCAATTGAACAAAAAGTTGTATAAAAGTGACGAAACGAATTACTCTAGCAATTACTGGTGCATCTGGGGCTCCTTATGCTTTGCGCTTAATTGAACTTTTATTAATGCAAGATGTGAGCTTGTATTTGCTGCTCTCTGATGCCGCTAAAGAAGTTTTTAGATTGGAATCAGGGTTAATTATTCCTGAGCAAGACAAGCAAGTAGAGAAATTTTTTATTGATTTTCTTTTTTCATCAGCCAATAAACCTTTAGGCAGTTTATATTATTTTAATCAAAAAGATTGGTTATCACCCGTGGCAAGTGGCTCTAATGCTGCGGATGCGATGGTGATTTGTCCTTGTTCTATGGGTAGTTTATCCGCTATTGCCAATGGCGCAAGTAATAACTTGATTGAGCGCGCTGCAGATGTGATGATTAAAGAAAAAAAGCCGTTATTACTAGTGCCTAGAGAAATGCCTTTATCCTCGATTCACCTTAAAAATATGCTTACTTTGAGTGAGTTAGGGATCAATATATTACCCGCTAGTCCAGGATTTTATCAGCAACCAAAACATATTTCAGAT
Organism: uncultured Ectothiorhodospiraceae bacterium; assembly: GCA_964391585.1. GTDB lineage: Bacteria > Pseudomonadota > Gammaproteobacteria > GRL18 > GRL18 > JADGAU01. The sequence continues at coordinate 5,297 of CAYMMQ010000089.1, read as the reverse complement.
ATGGTGGATTTTGTGGTTGCGAGAATTTTAGATCATTTAGCGTTAAAGCATGAACTATTAAAACCTTGGGGTGAAGCCTAGAATTTTTGTTACATAACCAATTGGAAGAATTTAAATGAATAAAGAACAAAACTTAATCATTGCAGGAAAAAGCTATCAATCACGCTTGTTGGTAGGCACAGGGAAGTATAAAGATATGGATGAAACGCGTGAAGCGATTGAAGCCAGTGGTGCAGAGATAGTGACGGTAGCAATTCGTAGAACAAATATTGGTCAAAATGCCAATGAACCCAATTTATTGGATGTGATTTCACCTGAAAAATATACGATTTTGCCCAATACTGCAGGCTGTTATACTGCCAAAGATGCGGTGAGAACCTGTCAATTAGCGCGTGAATTACTCAATGGGCATAATCTGGTCAAACTTGAAGTATTAAGTGATGATAAAACCTTGTTTCCAAATGTTATTGAAACTCTGGCGGCAGCAGAAAGCTTAGTGGCTCAAGGTTTTGAGGTGATGGTTTATACCAGTGATGATCCTATTATCGCTAGACAACTAGAAGAATTGGGCTGTGTTGCTGTTATGCCTCTTGCCGGTTTAATCGGTTCAGGCTTGGGGATTTGTAATCCTTATAATTTACGTTTGATTATTGAGAATGCTAAAATACCTGTTTTGGTTGATGCGGGTGTGGGAACTGCCTCTGATGCAACGATTGCAATGGAACTGGGCTGTGATGCGGTACTAATGAATACCGCCATTGCTGCTGCAACATCTCCGGTACAGATGGCAATGGCAATGAATTTGTCTGTTCAGGCTGGAAGAATGGCCTTTTTAGCGGGTAGAATGCCTAAAAAAGCCTATGCTTCGGCTTCATCGCCTATTGATGGTACATTTTTTTAACTTGTTTACCTACAATGCTTGGGATCTTAAAGGTATAGCGGGCAGGAAAACACTGCTCGCTAATTTTCGATCATTTCGTAGATAATCCGCCACTGATTATCAGCTTCTTTTTTCCAAAACTGTTGTTTATAACCTGTGTTTTTATAGTTATCGCCTTGATAATATTGTATAAAACTGACAGAAATCAGGTTTTCTTCACCCGGGTATTCCACAATACTTAAATGAGATACTGTAATGTTAATTGATTTTGTTTGTCGAAATATGCGGGACTTATGTTTGGCCCATTGAGTATAGTTTTTATCATTATTATCAAAATTTTTAGAATAAAAGGATAAATACTTCTTTAATGATTTATTTTGCCAACTTTGTATCCACTGTTTAAATAAATCGTGATATAAATTATTTTTGTGAAAATCGATTTGTTCAAGCCAAGTAAATTGATCTGCTAGAATAACCGGAGTATTCGCTTTGACATAAGGGGCAACATTACTTAAAAAAGAGTTGCTAATGACTAAACAGCCCTTACTATCATTGGGAGGGCGACTATAAGTATTTCTTGGTACACCATGTAACCAGATCCCCGAACCAGTACGGTTTCTTTTTTTATCCCAACTATTAGGATAATTGATGGGAAATGCTCCCCAGCCATAAAGTTCAGGCAATTGTTGATCGGTTAAAAAAGATTTTATTCTATATACCCCGACAGGAGTTCGTTCATCGCCTTTTAGTTGTTTATTTGTCCCATTTTTACCAATAGTGACATAATGATCGGCAAGTAGTTTTAGCGAGTCTTTCTTATTTTCAAATAAATATAAACGAGATTTTGAAAAATCAAACACAAAAAAATAATTAATTTCAGCTGAGATATATTTAATTCTTTGTGGTAATACATTGTTTTGTGGGTATGAAATATCTTTAGAATTTAGTCTTGCACTCACTTCAGAAAAGTAATCGTGTCTTTCAGCTATTTTTTCATTAAAACCAACAAGAGTATCTAATCGCGTATGTTTGCTGTGTAATAAATCATAATGCAATATTTTAGCTAATTTAAAATCAGGATGAGTGCTTAACAAGGCTTCTGTTTTTCCAATGGCAAGATCAGTTTTTTGTTGCTTGACTAACTCAATAATCAAAAGTAATTGTAGCTCTGCTTCATCCGGTTTAATCTGAGGCCTTTCTTCTACTGCTAGAACAAGTTGGCTTAAAAAAAGCAATAAATAAAAAATAATTTTCATGAAAAATAATTAGAATTGTAAGGAATAAAAAATATTGAGTAGCTTTATGTAGAAAATTATAACTAATTTTAGCTTTGGTGAGTTAGTATTGATTGAATATTAATTATTTATAATGAACTTGTTGGGCATAAATATCGCAAAACCATAAAAATTGGAATAAATTTGATCTGTTGTCACATTTAACAACAAATAACATTAAGAAAATATTAATTATATTAAGAAAATATTAAGATAGGTCTTGACCAATCAGCGTGCTTCTAGGAGAATAGAAAAATGTTTTGCCCACAATAGAATATTGCTTGTGATGAGTAATATTTAATTTTATTTTTCTAACACAAAAAAAGTGGAGATTTTTTAGGTATGGGAGTCATCAGATGAGTGCAGAAGAAGTTAACGAAAATAAACGTCGTTTTCTGGTTGCAACAACTTCAGCGGTTGCTGCAGTAGGTGCGGGGTTCGTTGCTGTTCCTTTCATTAAATCATGGAAACCAAGCGCTAAAGCAAAAGCAGCGGGTGCTGCCGTATTAGCAGATGTAAGCAAATTAGAAGCAGGACAAATGTTAACGATAGAATGGCGTGGAAAACCAATCTTTATTGTTAAAAGAAATGAAACGAATTTAAAGAATTTAAAAGAGAGTACCAGTTTTCTTGCTGATGCCAATTCAGATAACTCTTTGCAACCGGACTACTGCAAGAATAGTGGCAGGACAAGAAAAGAAAATGAAGCCGTTATTATTATGGAAGGGGTTTGTACTCACCTTGGCTGTGCCCCCAAGCATTTCCCAGATCTAAATAATATGTTTTCTGCAAGTTTAGGTGATGACTGGCAGGGTGGGTTTTTATGTCCTTGTCATGGCTCCAAGTATGATTTATCAGGACGTGTTTTCAGCGGGATGCCTGCGCCTAAAAATCTATCGATACCAAAATATATGTATAAAAGTGATAGTTTAGTTCTGATTGGTGAAGATGAGGAGAGTGCATAATGGCAAATGCTGATAAATTACAAGCCTTAGTTGGCTGGATTGATGATAGATTTCCGTTAACGAAAGTTTACGAAGAGCATCTTTCTAAATACTACGCTCCAAAAAACTTTAACTTTTGGTACTTTTTTGGTGGACTATCTCTGATGGTTTTGGTTATCCAAATCTTATCAGGCATTTTCTTGGCGATGTTTTACAAGCCCGATGTATCACTTGCGTTTCAGTCAGTTGAAATGAGTATTATGCGTGATGTTGAATGGGGTTGGTTAATTCGATATTTACACTCAACGGGTGCTTCGTCATTTTTTGTGGTGGTCTATTTGCATATGTATCGAGCGATTATTTATGGTTCCTATAAAAAACCTCGTGAATTAATTTGGATCTTTGGTGTGTTAGTGTATTTAACGCTTATGGCTGAAGGTTTTATGGGGTATTTATTACCTTGGGGACAAATGTCATTTTGGGGTGCACAGGTAATTTTATCCTTAGTGGGTGCTATTCCATTTATTGGTGATGATATCGGTATTTGGGTCCGTGGTGACTTTGTTATCGGCGATGCAACTTTAAACCGTTTTTTCTCATTACACATTATTGCTATTCCGCTGATTCTTTTAGGACTTGTGGTTGCCCACATTGTTGCCTTACACGAAGTGGGTTCTAATAATCCTGACGGTGTTGAAATTAAAAAGAATAAAGATGAAAATGGTATTCCCAAAGACGGAATTCCTTTTCACCCATATTATTCGATTAAAGATTTAGTCGGTGTGATTGTATTCTTAATGTTCTTTTCAGTTGTAGTGTTCTACTTGCCAGAGATGTTTGGTTACTTTTTAGAACACCCAAATTTTGAACCTGCAAATGCTTTAAAAACACCGGCTCATATTGCCCCAGTTTGGTATTTCACTCCTTTTTATTCGATACTGCGCGCAGTACCTGATAAGCTGGGTGGTGTGGTAGCAATGGGTGGTGCGATTGTGGTGTTATTCTTTTTGCCTTGGCTGGATAGAAATCCGGTCAAATCATTCCGCTACCGCAGCGATTTATGGAGAATATTAATTGGTTTGTTTGTGATTAGTTTTATTACCCTGGGTGTATTAGGAACGAAAGCGCCAACTGATTTGTATACTATTATTGCTAGAGTTTGTACTATTTATTACTTCGGTTTCTTTTTGTTAATGCCTTTTTATACCAAAAATGAAAAGAATAAGCCTGTGCCAGAAAGGGTGACTATGAAATGAAAAATTTAAATCATAAAATGAAAAATAAGTTTGCCCAATACGGCTTAGTAGCTTTATTCGCCTCAATGTGTTTTGTTTCAGCCAATGCTTTTGCAAGTGGCGGTGGCGTGGCATTGAAAAAAATTGAAGTTGATATGACAGATTATGAGTCACTTAAGCGTGGTGCAAAAACGTTTACGAGTTACTGCTTATCATGTCATGGTGCTCGATTTGTGCGTTTTAATCGGGTTGCAGAAGATTTGCAGATGAGTGAAGAAGAAGTGATGACTGAACTTAATCACTTAGGTGTTAAATTTGGTTCGCCAATGGAAGTTACCATGAACAAAGATTATGCTAAAAAAATATTTGGAGCTGCTCCTCCAGATCTTTCTTTGGTATCACGTTCTCGTGGAGATGATTGGCTGTACACTTATTTAACGGGCTTTTACAAAGATCCTGCAAGGAAGACTGGTTTTAACAATGTTGCTTTTAATAGTGTCGCTATGCCAAATGTTTTGTGGCAATTACAAGGAACCCAAGTTGCTTCTATGGATGAGCATGGACATGTTAATGGAATTCATTTAGAAACTCCAGGAACAATGTCTGAAGCAGAGTTTGATGCTACTATCAAAGATTTGGTTAACTTTTTAAGCTATATGGGTGAACCAAGACAGCATGAAAGAAAAATATTAGGCATGTGGGTATTAGGCTTTTTATTCATATTATTCTGTTTTGCTTATGCGCTGAAAAAAGAATTCTGGAAGGATGTTCATTAGCTTAAAGTATTAAGAATAATCTGCTAGAACGATAAGTTAAAGCAATTTTATACCTTAAAAAGCCACAACCTGTACTTCGGGTTGTGGCTTTTTTTTGCCTAATATGTAACTAACACTTGCAAATAGCGATTAAGAAAAAAATCTAACATTTATATTTTAATATCAATTTATGGTATGATACGCATATT
>CAYMMQ010000088.1:0-10028 GCA_964391585.1 uncultured Ectothiorhodospiraceae bacterium | reverse complement strand
AATATTATGTCCAAAAAAATCATTAATTTCTTTAAATGCGTTGATATCAATGATAGCTAAGGATTTAATACCAATACTATCATTCTGTAAATCTTGAATTAATTTTGCTCTATTGGGCAGTTTAGTTAAGTTATCAACATATAGTATTTCTTTGATATTATTTTCAAGATTGTATTTTTGTTGAAACAAGCCATATAAAAAAGTAATATCACTTTCATCATTTTTTAAGAACTGTTCTTTATTTTTTAATGAAGATAAAAATGTATCAAAGTTAACTAGCGTTTTGTCCATTTTAATTAATTCCGAGCATATTGAATTTGTAAAGAAGTATCTATCGAAGCTTGATAAAAACAAATTAAAGTATAGTAAAATTTTACTCAAGTCTACAAGTTTATAAAGCAGAAAGATATAAAAGCTAGTTAATAGAGCTACAAAATATGACTATTTTCTTAAAAATTCATCGAACAAATCATTAAACGCATGACTAAACTTATGGCAGCAACATTAAAGCAATGCTTAACAATGTTGCAACTTCAGTCAACTCAACTAATGCCCCAGCTGTATCGCCAGTCATACCGCCAATTCTTAACATCATTTGCCACCTCAAAGCAAAAAAAATCAGTAACATGGCGATTATGGGCCAAAGTGATTTAAGGCCTACTATTAACACAATCGCTATAATAGATACGATTAATACTAATATCACCATTTTATTAGAAATATGATGAGCAATTGCAGCTCCCAATCCATTGTTATTAACATAGGGAGTTAATACAAATAAGGGCAACAAAGCTAATCGGCCTAAAATGGGAGGCAAAACTATCAAACTTATTTGCCCAGATTTAATCACAGCAAATAATGCTGTAAATTTTACTAATAAAAGTAACACAATAGCAGTAACTGCAATAGGGCCACAATAAGGATCTTTCATTATTTTTAAAGTTTTATCTTTATCCCCCAAACCACCAAGCCATGCATCCATACTATCGGCTAAACCATCAATATGTAATGCCCCAGTTAGTAACACCCAAGCAAAAACGATTATTGCGGCCATCAGCAACGGAGGCTTTTCCTGACTTAGCCAAGCGATAAAAGCCAGTAAACAGCCAATCATCAAACCTACAATAGGATAAAAACATAATGACAAAGCCATGCTTTTATCATCGGGTTTAAAGGTCATTTTAATGGGGAAAACCGTTAAAAACTGAATAGCAATAAGAAAAGCTTTTATCATGATGACGAAGTCATAAGCCTCATGGTTAATTGACTATTGTTTTGCATTTGCAGATCAACCTTATGCAGCGATGCATGCTCAACCTGAAAGCTTAATAGGTGTTTTAAAGGTTGTTGTAAAATATGGCAAAGTAAAATGCGAATGACACCGCCGTGACAAATTAACAAGACCTTTTTATCATAATAAGTTGAAATAATATCATTCCACCCCTCAAGGACTCGACTTTGAAAAGCGATAATATTTTCTGCTTGAGGTGGTGTGTTATTAATAGGATCAGACCAAAATTTGCTTAATAATGTGCCATCGGTTTTTTGTATTTCATCCACATGACAACCTTCCCATTGCCCAAAGTGAATTTCTTGAAACCTTTTATCCGTTATCATTGGTAAGGAATACTTTGTTGCCACTTCTTTTGCAAACATTGAACATCGTAATAAAGGTGAGCTAACAATATAGTTCCAGTCAGCTGTTTGAGTATCAAGGCTTTGCCGTAATTGCGACCAGCCTTTAGCTGTTAATTCATTATCGCTTGAACCATGAAAACCAACACCTGCTGTTGTCTCTCCATGTCGAAGTAAATCAATATACATGTTAAATTAAAACTTTTCTGATACCTGAGCTTGGCTGAAGGTCGCCATATTTTTATGCAATAAACAGGCTAAGCGCATAATAGGAACAGCAACAGCCGCTCCACTTGCTTCACCTAACCTCATCTCTAAATCCAGTAATGGTTTGACCTTTAATAATTGCATAATGTATTTATGTCCGGGTTCAGCTGACGCATGGGAAAAAAACATCCACATGGCAGCATCGGGACAGAGTTGCGTTGCAAGCAATGCGGCGGAACTTGCAATATAACCATCAACCAATATAGGCAAACCCACTTGAGCACAGCTAATATAGGCGGCCGTTAAAGCGGCTATTTCAAAACCGCCCAAATAACGCAGCGCCGTTAAGGGTGAGTCAATAGCACTTTGATGTAACCTTAACGCAGATTCAATGATCTTGATTTTATGATTCACACCCTTTCTGTCTAAGCCAGTCCCCGGCCCTGTTAGCTCAGCGACAGATAGCTTACTGATGGCAGCTATCAGTGCCGTTGCAGACGTAGTATTGCCTATTCCCATTTCTCCGCCAAGAAATAAATGTGCACCTTTTTTCTTGGCTCGCTCAACACTTTGCCGACCAATAGTCATAGCGGCGGTTAATTGTTGTTCTGTCATCGCAGCTTGTTTATTAAAGTTAGCGCTTCCTGGACCAAGATGATGCTCAGTCACTCCTGCTAATGGCTCCAGCTTAACTTTGGTGCCTAAATTAATAACATCAAGATCAGCATTTAACTCTTTAGCAAGCACACTAATTGCCGCCCCACCATTGGCAAAGTTCTTTACCATTTCTGCCGTCACTTCTTGAGGAAATGCTGAAACGCCCTCTTCGGCAATGCCATGATCGGCAGCATAGACAATAATAGCGATGTTTTCTATAGTTGGCTTTTCAGTTTGTTGCATGGCAGCAAGTTGCGTTGCTAGCCATTCTAATTTTCCCAATGAGCCAACTGGTTTCGTTAATTGAGATTGATGATTTTTCGCCATTGTAAGAAAAGTTTCACTCGGTTTTTTTACCGGCATATTCAGCCATTGAAGTTCAGCAAAATCATTCATACTATTTCCCCTTTTAATAACTGCGGCAGACCCGCAATTGTTAGTATTACTCTGTCGCTAATACTAGCCAATTGTTGATGAAGTTGTCCTGCATAATCACAATATTCCCGACTTAAATCACCCATAGGAATGATCCCCATATTGGTTTCATTACTCACCATGATCAGCTCAGCCGATGTTTTTTTGACAATTTTTTCCAAAGCGGCTATTTCGTTTATCAGCTTATTTTTGTCTTCCAACATCAGTAGATTGGTTAACCAAAGTGTTAAACAATCGATTAAGATACAGTGCTTATCGTTTGAATATTGGCTTATCACTTCTGCCAGTTGGATCGGTTCTTCAATCACTTGCCAGTGCTTGGGGCGATGCTGGCGATGCTTTTCAATGCGCAACACCATTTCATTATCCAAAGCTTGTGCGGTAGCAATATAAATTACCGGTTTATTGGATGCTAAAGCCATTTTTTCTGCAAGACGACTTTTACCCGAACGAATACCGCCTAAAATGAGTGTTTTCATAGTGTTAAGAGCTTTAATAATCGTTAAATTAAGGTTGATAACGTAAGGTGATATAAAAACCTCGTCCTGGCTGATTATAATATGCGGCTGTTTCATACTCTTTATCCAGCAAATTTTCAAGTTTTGCCTGAATTAACCAGTTTTTTGCAAAGGCGTATTCTGCTCGGATGTCAATGCTTGTGTATGCCGCAAGCTTGTAACTATTAGCTAAATCTTCATAACGTTTCCCTTGAGCTAACAAAGTTGCACCCATACGATATTTACCTAACGTATAATCTGCATCAATGCGCAACATCTGTTTAGAACGTCTTGCAAGCATATTGCCTGAGTAAATACCGTTAGTTCGGTTTTCAGGCTGGTTGATAGTATAATTACCATTAAAAGACCATAATCCTAGCTGTGCATTAATCATCATTTCAATACCACGAATTATTGCCTTATCAACATTGCCAGCGGCATTGATACTCGCATCATAAGCAATTAAATCATCAATAGAGGTCTCAAAAAGATGTGTTGACCAGCCACCCCAGTTTCTTTTTTGGCTGATCCCCACTTCAATACTTTTTGACTTTTCTGGTTTAATATTACTATTGCCATAACCGGGAAAATAAAGATCATTAAACGAAGGAGCTCTATATGCTGTTCCATAAGATGCATTAAGTCTTATTTTATTTCCAAGCTTGTAACCCCATGCGATATTGCCCGTATTTTGATTACCAAATTGTTCATTATCATCATGTCGCAGTGATAATTGAAGTTCATGATGAGCAATTGTGCCAAGATATTGGATAAAAGTTCCTGTATTATCACGAGATAATTTAGTATAAGCGGTTGTACCACCCACTTTATCCTTTTGATAATCAACCCCTAAAGTAAAAAGCTGATCATTAGTAATCATCAAGTCATTTTTTAAGGTCAGATCATGACGTGTTGTATTAAAGCGTGTTTGAAAAATACCATCTTTAAAATTATCGGCACTGTCCTTACTATTTCCCAACATAACAGAAAGTTGCCAAATATCCATAACATCATAGTTCAAGGAAGCGCCGTAAATAGTTTGTACTGAGTCACTTTGATTAACAAAACTTCCATCAAAGTCCGATGTGCTATTGCTTTGTAACGCATGAAGATCAAGCTCAAGACCATTATCAAATTGATATCCTAGTCGCAGATTTCCAGCTAGGTTTTTATCTGCATCCTTATCAGGTTCAATGGTATAACAACCGGCAAAATCATTGCCTTTACAAGCATTAAAGCCGTCTGTATTGATACTATTAACACTGAAACTATAGTTCAAAGCTTCCGTAGCACCTGAAACTCCAGCTGAAGCCGTATAGGTATTATACTTTCCCGTACCAAAGCTGAAAAATGGTTTCGTTTCTTTGTCACCTTTTCGTGTGAAAATTTGAATAACGCCACCAATGGCTTCTGATCCGTAAAGGCTAGAAAGAGGCCCTCTCACTATTTCTATACGCTCTATTTGCTCAACAGGAATATATTCTAACGATGCAATGCCTAAGGTAGCAGATCCAAATTTAATTCCATCAATTAAAACTAAGACATGACCGGATTCACTGCCACGAAAAAAAATAGAACTTGCTTTTCCTTGCCCACCGTTACTGGTGATATTGATCCCAGCCAACCCTTGTAAAAGATCTTTAAGCGATTGTGCTTGCTGGCGTTTAATATCATCACGGGTAATAACAGAAACAGAGGCTAACGCTTCGTCAGCTGTCACAGCTGTTCGCGTTGCTGTCACGATAATTTCAGCAGGTTGCGATAAGTTATTATCGGCAAAAGTTAGTGGAGTAAAAACAGCAAGAAACAAATAGGGATAGATGGGATTTAAATTCATGGTATATTTCCTCAAGCATACACGCCCGTACGCAGTTAGGTTAAACAATTTAACAAAGGAAATATATGATAGAAGTCATTCTGTCACAGTATTGCCCTCCGCTATACTATATATTAACTACAGGCCGGTCTCCGGACTCATAAGTCGCAAAACAATTTGCATACAGATCGCCTTCCCACGAGAGTTCGTAGTGGCAGTATGATCTGTATTTACTTATTTACCGTTGCGGGGGCAGTACCGGGATTGTATGTAAAGTTATACGCACCGGTTTCCCGTTTCACCTTTTGAAAAAACTTTCAAAAGACACCTATAGCAATTGCAACTTAGGATAAAGATGTAACATCTTTAAGTCAAACTTTTTTTTAAAATTTAGGGCTTAACTGTACTTAACTCAGTTGATACAACAGCAAGCTTGTTATTTGCACGAATGAAATCTACCACGATTTGAGCACTTTCTTTTAAATAAGCAATACTTTCATCGGTACTGTCTTCTGGATTTGCTTTTGATTCATTTTCTTCTGCAATTAACTTTAGTTGTTTATTCATATCTTCTACAGATTTGTAAACAGCCTGTTTTTTAGCTTTTCTTCTTGCATTGGTTATGTCCAGTAATTCCTGCTCTAAAGTCGCTGAACTTTTACGACGCTTTTTTTCATTTAGAGAAATAAGAGTATCATTTTTTAAGCGTTTGAAGCGTTCCATGCTATTGCGCATATATTCAAAGTCAGGATCTCTTTTAATACGTTGCTGATGTAGTAATTTTATTTTAGGTAAAACATCAGTGAAAGAATGAAACTTTTGATATCCAACTGGCGCAATTTTGTCCCAGATTAATGCGGAAGGTAAAGAGCTTTCACCCAACTCTTCGTGATCAACAATTGGAGGAAATTCAACATCAGGGATCACTCCAAGGTTTTGGGTGCTATTACCCGAAACACGATAAAATTTAGCATGTGTTAATTTTAATTGGCCTTGCTGAAGTGGTTGCAATGACTGCACCGTGCCCTTACCAAAAGTTTGACTACCCACTACCAAACCTCGTTGATAATCTTGAATCGCACCGGCAAAAATCTCGGAAGCAGAAGCACTTAAGCGATTAACCAATACCACTAAAGGTCCATCATATAATACTTTTTCAGAATCATCAGATAAGGAGATAATTTCATTATCCGCATCTTTAATTTGTACTGTAGGACCAGATTTAATAAATAAACCTAATAAGGTATTCACTTCTTTTAAAGAACCGCCACCATTATTTCTTAAATCAAGCACTAAACCATCGATTTTCTTGCTATTAAGTTGTTGTAATAACTTCGTTACATCTCGCGTAGTACTTCGATAATCTTCTTCATTATCTTGTGCTGCTTTAAAATCTAAATAAAAAGTAGGCAAATTAATCACCCCAATTTTATACTTTTTATCCTTTTCTTTAATCTCAATAATCTCTTTTCTAGCTGATTGCTCTTCTAATTTAACGGTGTTTCTAACAATACGAATCACCTTGGTATCATGCTCATTAATGGCAATATTAGGAATGATTTTTAATTGTACTGTGGTATGTTTTTTACCACGGATCAGTTGTACCACATCATCTAAGCGCCAACCAACAACATCCACAATTTCACCATTTTTATCTTGTCCAACACCTACAATACGATCACCTGCTTTTAACTTAGCAGATTTATCCGCAGGGCCTGCAGGCACAATGCGTTTAATTTTGGTATAACCATCTTCTTCAGAAAGAATTGCTCCAATTCCTTCTAGTGATAGTTTCATTTGAATATCAAAGTTTTCTGAAATACGTGGGGAAAAATATTGAGTATGAGGATCATAGCTTTCAGCTAAGGCATTTATATAAATTCTAAACGCATCTTCACTCTTAGTCTGTTTTAAACGATTTAATTGGTTGCTTAACCTTTTTGCTAATGTATCTTTTATTTCTTCATCCGTTTTATGTTGCAGTTTCATACTCAAAACACTATTTTTTAAATACTTGCGCCATAGATCTTTGAGCTCGCTTATATCTTTAGCCCAGTGTGCATTTTCTCGATTGGTATCCAAACTTTCGTCACGGCTAAAGTCAATTTTGTCATAATCACTTTCTAAACGATTAAGCATATACACTAAACGCTCAATATGGCCATGAAGATATTTATTAAAAATATAAAAGGATGGTTTTAATTTCGCATATTTTAAGGCATCATCAACATAAGTTTTAAAGTCATCAAACTCATCAATATTTTGCTGAGTAAAAATTACTTTATCTGGATCAAGCGCTTTAATATAAGCTTGATAAATCTTAACTGATAATTGATCATCTAATTTAGTGGCAAGATAATGATGAGCTTCTAGCCGCCTAGCAATAACAAAACTTAAGCCCCTATGAGCTTTTTCAGGTTCAACAGGCGAATAATAATCTTTTACACCGTATGTTTTAGCAAAACTCGCAAACGATAAAGAACTTAACACCACAAAACATAACACCACCCAGACGGAATAGCCCCTTTTTCTTTGTAAACAAGTCTTGAATCCAAAACAACTAAAGTCAAACGGTGAAACGTGTTTCATAATAAAATTTCCAATGATTAAAAGTATAGAGCTAAATCCGGGTTATTAGCTTGAACTCACCAAGCGATTGATTATTTTTTTTCTTGAAGTAGTGTAGAATATAATACCTTAATAAAAAAAATTCAATTATTTTAGCTATATGTCACGATATCGTCCACCAACACCTGCTGCTTCTGTTTATATTACCGCCCAAGGTAAGGATAAGTTAGAACAAGAATATAATGAGCTTTGGTATAAAAAACGTCCTAAAGTAACTCAATCTGTACGAGAAGCCGCCGCACAAGGAGACCGTAGTGAAAATGCCGAATACATCTATGGCAAAAAACAATTACGAGAAATTGATTCCAGGTTACGTTTTTTAAAAAAACGCCTGGATGTTTTAGTGGTTGTTGATCAGCAACCTGATAATCAGGATAAAGTTTTTTTTGGTGCTTTTGTTAGCCTTGAAAATGAAGCAGGTGAATTAAAAAATTATCAATTAGTTGGTGCCGATGAATTTGATCTGCAACAAGGAAAAATCAGTATCGACTCTCCTTTGGCAAAAGCCTTATTAAATAAAGAAAAAGGAGATGATATTGTTTTTGCAGGACCAACATCACAGCTACATTATTATATTGAAGACGTAAAATACAGTTAACTGAAGATATATCTCATGCCACAATACAACCATATTTTAATCACCGGCACGAGCAGTGGTTTAGGAAATGCCTTAGCTGAATATTACCTGCAACAAAATAAGCTGGTATATGGTATGAGTCGATCAGCGGCTAAAAACCTACAACAATACCCCAACTTTCATTTTGCAAGTTGTGATTTAACGCAACCCCAGGACGTTGAAGTCGCAATTAACAGCTTGTTATCCGATGTAGAACAACTTGATCTAGTGGTTCTCAATGCGGGAGTTTTAAACGAATTAAAAGATATGCGCGATACGCCTTTGACTGAAATTCAAAAAGTCATGGACATTAATACCTGGGCGAATAAAAGCCTAATCGATGTATTAAGTGAAAAAGTCGCTCTGATAGATCAAGTGGTGGCTATTTCTTCTGGGGCATCTGTTTCTGGCAATCGAGGTTGGAACGCTTATAGCTTATCTAAAGCCACTTTAAATATGTTAATCAAACTATATTCAGAAGAATTACCAGCGATTCATTTTAGTGCTTTGGCACCCGGTTTAATTGATACAGCCATGCAAGATTATATTTGCTCTTTGGATGATCCACGTTTTCAAGTAGTGACACGCTTAAAATCATGCCGGGGAACTGAGTTAATGCCCAGCCCTACTCAATTGGTATCTAAGTTAGATGCTGGTTTTAAGGCCGTTAAACTGTTGGATTCAGGCATGTTTACTGATATTAGAAACCTAGAACTTTCATAAAGTGATTGGTTTAATACAGGATTTAATTTCTAGCGGTATTATCAATCACATCAACATGAGGTGGAATATTAAAATTAAAGGTGTTTGGTGTTAACTCAGCATTCATTTTCTGATGATAAAAAGTCAACTCAGTAACATGCTCAAAATGATCAAACATTTTTAATTGATATAATACATTTTTGCTAAAAACTAATTCCAGTTTAGAAAACTGGGTTGCCATGTTGGAATCTTGCTCTTTTTTAGCCGTCAAAATGAAAATATCATGATCGGGGAAATCATAATCAACCGTCTCCTTAACATGATACAAGGAGCGGATCTTTTGAGAGTTGCTCAATAAAAATATCGGTGAATGCTTTAATTTTTGATCAAATTGTTGAACGGTGACTTGTTCTAAATCAACATCATACATCCAAATCGTTTTGCCATCGGAAACATATTGCTGTTGGTCAGGTTGCAAATAAAATAATAAAAACTTATTGGGGCGTTTAATACTAAGAGTACCTTTTGACCGAGAACTTTTCCCACTGCTTTTATCCTGAACCTGTTGTTCAAACTCAGCACTAAATGACTGGGTATTTTGATAAAACAGATCTAAGGCATCAGATCCTGCAAGCAAAACATTAGAATAAAAAAACAATAAAAATAATAGAGGGGAAATATGCATATGCATCCTATTGTTGGAATCATAATGAGTTTCAATATGCTGTATATTAGCATATTCCAGCATGAAACTTTTAACATAAAACACATTAATGAATAAAGAAAAACAATTATTAAAACCTCAACAAGTTGTTTTTATCGGTTATATTTGGCC
>CAYMMQ010000087.1:8096-10209 GCA_964391585.1 uncultured Ectothiorhodospiraceae bacterium | reverse complement strand
TTAAAAATGTAGATCTTTCGTTAGTAGCAACTTCAATATTTTCTTCGACTTGCATTTCATCGCCAATAACAGCTCCCTCATCTAACAAGTTTTCAGATGTATTTTCAATGTTTAACTGAGGTTCATCTTCAGTAACTTCTTCATAATTTTCTTCTGTAATAGCATCATTTGCTTGTTCACTATCATCTTTATCATGATGTTCATTGAGGCGCATTTGCTCAAAGGTTTCTTCAAGCGTTTTAAAACGAGTTTCTAAACTTTCATCAATAAAAGATGTGTTTGAATCTATTTTAATACCTCCAGCTTGCATAGAGGGATCTTTAATGAGCTTATGTTCAATCTTATCTGCATCATCCAGTGAAGAAAAATACTCTTCAATTAATTCCAGATCCTGAGGGTGACAATATATTTTTATGATCTTATTAGATGAGGGTAATAACGATAGCGACTGAGCGACTAAACTACTAATATATTCAGGAGAGGCTGCTATTTCTTGTCTGATAATATGTTTTGCTATCACAAAAGCTAATTGTTGTACTTCTCCTTCCACCTCTTTGACCGTATGTAAAAATGGGTTTTCAATACTTGCCAATAAAGAGTTTATTTGAGCAGCTTTTTGCTGAATTTCTTTTTTTGCTATATCATAAGCTTGTTTATGACCTAATACTTTACCTTCTTCAAATCCATTATGAGAACCTTCATCAAAGCCTTTTTTTAAACCTTGTTCAAAACCCTCATCATATGCCTGCTGATGAGTTTCCTCAAGTTGCTCAGCAGTCAACATCGGGAAAAGTTCATTTTCTTCCTCTATATTTTCTCCTTCGTCAACATCCGGAACATCCCACTTTGCAAAAGATTCAGAGTTTTCTTTTAGGATAATTTTTGAATATCCATCGGCTCGATCTGTTTGAGTTTTATTATCAGACAAACTCATCACCTCCACCACCTAGTTGAATTTCACCTGCATCAGATAATCTTCTCGCGGTATTAAGGATATCGCGTTGAGCAACTTCAACATCACTTAACTTAACGGGTGCACTTGCTTCTAAGTCATCTCGTAACATTTCTGCAGCACGACTGGACATATTTTTAAGAATTTTTTCTTTCACTACCTCATCGGCACCTTTTAAGGCAACGATTAATACCTCGGATGCCACTTCACGTAATAGAGATTGAATACTTCGATCATCAACATCACTCAAGTTATCAAAAACGAACATTTTATCTTCAATTTCTTGTCCTAAATCTTCATCTGTAGCTTTAATCCCTTCAAGAACATTAGTACCTACATCACCTAAAAAGTTAAGCATATTAGCTGCAATTTTAATCCCGCCCACACTGGATTTATGCATATTACCTTCAGAGCTGGAAAATTGTTTTTCTAAAATTTCATCTAATTCAAACAAAGCCGCTGGTTGAATACCATCTAAACTAGCGATACGTAACATAATATCAGTTCGGGTGTTTTCCGGTAAATTACTTAAAACTTCAGCGGCTTGATCACCTTCTAAATACGATAAAACAATGGCAATAATTTGTGGGTGCTCTAAATGGATTACTTCTGCAACCGATCGTGGCTCCATCCAGCGCAATGCTTCTAGCCCTTTGGACTGTCTGCCCAATAAGATTTTATCAAGCATACCCCCAGCTTTGTCAGCACCCAAGGCTTTATGTAACACATTTTTTAAATAGTTTTCTGAACCCATACCTAGTGCAGTATGGCCACCGACAGATTTGTTAAAACGATTTAATACATCTGCTGCAGTTTGTTTATCAACATTAGAAAGTTCCGACATGGCTTCACCAATACTCTGAACTTCTTTGGGGCCCATATGCTTTAAGATATTAGCAGCCTCTTCCTCACCAATGGCCATCAAAAAAATAGCAGTTTCTTGTAAACCAGTTAGCTCACCTCCTTCAACTGCTACTTCTTTTTTTTCATTTGCCATTATTATTAACCCAGTTATTCTTTAAGCTATTTAACCCAGTTTTTAATTACTTGTGCTGATACTTTAGGATCATCAAGCACTAATTTTCTTGCCAACTCTAATTCGGTTTGATATTTTTCATCCGCAGTTGGTAAAGGATTTCCATCCGCATCATATTCTACTTT
>CAYMMQ010000087.1:5764-7996 GCA_964391585.1 uncultured Ectothiorhodospiraceae bacterium | reverse complement strand
ACCACCTGCTATTGCACTTCCATCTGCAGCAATACCATTCATTTCAGCATAAGGTTTAGATAGGTTTTTAAATGCAGGCTTAATAATACCAAACAATAAATATAACACAAACAATCCTGCTAATACTTGCTTAACCACACTCATAAACCAGCTTTGTTCCCAAATTGGTTTTTCTGGTAATGCTTCAAGTGCTTCTGGAGCAACAAAGGCTGCATTAACAACATTTACGGTATCACCACGTTGAATATTATACCCTACTGCTTCCTTAACAAGTGAAGTAATTCTTTGAATTTCTTCAGCCGTACGAGGAGTAGATACTACTTCACCATTCTCATTCACGGATTTTTTGTCATCGACTACAACCGCTACAGATAGTTGTTTTATTACACCGGTTGAATATTTGACATGACTAATACTTTTATCAACTTCAAAATTTTCTGTTAAACTTTCACTTGAGCGAAAAGCATTATTTGTCTTACTACTACCATCAGCATTTTTTAAAGTTTCAGGAACAACAGAGCCACCTGGAGGTTGGTTGGATAATGAACCAGGAATACCTAAACTACCATCTCCTGAAGTTTTTTCAACCAATTGCTGCTTACTTCTTATTGCGGATAAATCAGGATTATATTGTTCAGAAGTTACTTCTTTGAGGTTAAAATCTAAGTTTGCTTTTACTTGTACACTAAAGCCATTTTTACCTAAAAAAGGCTTTAAGATATTACTTACTTTTTCATTATAACCATCCTCAAGTTTTTCTGTATATTGCATTTTTTTATTATCAAGACCAAAAGTATCCGTATCATCTTTTTCAGTTAATAAGCGACCCATTTGATCCACAATGTTGACATCAGCAACTTCTAAATCTTCAACACTTGCAGAAATCATATTAGTAATAGCCGTTGTTTGTTGCTTAGATAGTGAGCGCCCCGATAATAATTGTAAAACAACTGAAGCACTTGGTTTTTTTCTATCACGAACAAAAACTGATTGTTTGGGGATGGCTAAATGAACTCGAGCATTTTTAATATTACTCATTGATACAATAGATAATGCCAACTCTTCTTCGAGAGCCTTATGATATCTTGCGCTTTGAATAAATTGACTGGTACCAAAACCCTGTTCTTGATTGAGCATTTCAAATCCCTTAGGAGTCACCTTATGCAAACCTTGAGAAGATAAACTTATGCGAGCCTGATCAATTTGAGATGCAGCTACCATTACTTTACCACTGACAGCATCAATTTTATAATCAATCCCTTGCTGCGTTAAAGAGTTTGATATTTCAGCTAATTGAGTTTCAGGAGTTTGCGCATATAATACAGTATATTCAGGACTTTGAGACCATAGAATAACGGCAGCACCTAATGCAACACTAGCAGCAATACCAATCATTAGAGCCATTTGTCTAATAATAGGTTTTTCGCTAATCCCTTGAAGTGTTTGTAACGCTCCAGATGGTTTTAATTCTTGATTTTCAGTGGCCATGATATTTTCCTGATACTATAAATGTTTTTTATCTATTAAAAATACTAAACGGGAGTACTTAACACTTCTTTATATGCTTTTAATAATTTATTCCTAGTTTCTAATAAAGCAGAAAAAGCAAGACTCGACTTTTCTGATGCAACCATCACTTGGACTAAATCCACTCCATCTTTCCCCATTTCAAAGTCTTTTTTCAAACCTCCTGCTTCTTTTTGTAGACTATTAACCTGATTAACAGCACTTCCTAACAAATCGGAAAAATTAACACTATTTTCACTATTCGCTTGAGCATTCACCCCCATCGAAGCAGTAGGATTCACCTCAGTATTAAAAGGAGTAGTTGCTTGTTGCTTTAACTGCCCCATTTGGAACATAAGTTGTGATGCGTTAATTGTTGTCATAATGTACACCTATCGCTTTAAATTGAACAAAAGATTGACTCTTTATGGTATATTTATAGCTTAAGCAGGATCTGCGCCAACTGTATAATTTGATGGGTTAGGAATGTCTATCCCAAACTCTCTCATTTTAGCTAATTTATAACGTAATGTTCTCTGGCTAATACCTAAGCGCTCTGCAGTCTCTTTTCTATTCCCTCTCACTGCAGACAAAATATCTGAAATAATTTGAAACTCTCTTGTTTTTAATCCTTGGTTTAAAGTATCCTGACTCATAACATCTAATCCATCTTCAGTTGGAACTTTTGCCACTACGGGTTGAGATTCTTTTTTTGATGCAAAAGTT
>CAYMMQ010000087.1:0-5664 GCA_964391585.1 uncultured Ectothiorhodospiraceae bacterium | reverse complement strand
AAAGCACCTTTTTCATAACCAAACAAAGTTGCTTCAAGCATATTTTCTGGAATAGCAGCACAGTTAATTGCCACAAAAGGCTTATCAGCTCTTGCGGAGTTTTGATGGATATATTGAGACAATACTTCTTTACCTGTCCCACTGCTACCAGAAATCATCACCGTCGCATCACTTTGGGCAACACGTTTAGCCAACTTTGCCACTTCTTCCATTGCCGGATCACTTGCAATCATGGTTAAGTTACTTTCCCCTGCCCTCAAGTACTTACTTACAGCCGAAACCAATACTTCTGGTTCAAAGGGTTTAACCAAATAGTCTATCGCGCCATCTTTCATCGCACTAATCGCTTTGTCAATGGTTCCATAGGCAGTCATTAATAATATGGGCAAATCAAAATATGATCTTTTTAATTGTTTTAGTAATTGATGGCCATTCATTTTAGGCATTTGAATATCACTAACCACCATTGAAATATTATTTTTCTCAATACAGTCCAAAGCGGCCATACCATCATTAACAGCTAAAACCGAATAGCCTGCAAGTTCTAGAGTATCAACTAAAGCTTCCTGTAAAGAAAAATCATCTTCTACGACTAAAATAGATGCTGTTTGATTATTGTTATTATTCATTTTAAACTCCTCTTTTCACGTATACTATTATTGCTGATATAAAGGTAAGCGAACAACAAAGCTTGTTCCTTTGACACTGGTATTTTCAACCCAGATATCACCATGATGCCCTTGACAGATTGCCTTAACAACAGCTAATCCCAAACCAGTTCCACTACTTTTTGTGGTAAAAAAAGGCTCAAATATCCGTTCTTTAATGGTTTCATCTATACCTGGACCATTATCTGTAATTACAATATCAATCATATCTGAACAACTTTGCTTCATAAGCAGTGAAATGTTTTTCACTTTTTTTGCCTGTGTTGTATCATTTTCAGTTATTTCGCTATTCATCGCTTGTTGTGCATTTTCTAGTAAATTACTTAATGCACTGACTAACAAATGACGATTCCCAAAAATGTTTTTAGTTTCAACAACGGCATTGGAAAACTGCATCTGTATATTTGCATCAACCGATACTTCTTGTTGTATTTCATTTAATAAAGTATTTAGGTTAAACACATCACCTTTATCCATACCATTATTGGAAAATAACAACATATCCTTAATCAATTTTTCCAACTTTTGAATTCGATCAAGAACTTTATTAGCGAAGCGTAAGCGGTGCGTTTTAGATAAATCACTTTTTTTCAAGTGAGAGGCATATAGCAAAGCAGAAGCAATAGGAGTTCTAATTTGATGAGCAAGCTGTGCCGCCATTTGCCCCATAGTTGCAAGACGTTTTTGCTGTTCAAGTTGTGATTGCAATTGACGATTGCTAGTCACATCTTGTAATAAAATAATTTGACCAGGAAAGTTGCCACCTAAGGGGCAAGTAGATATATTAACAATTCGGTTGTTATTAGTAACAACATCTTGACCTGAAGGAGTGGCTCTGAATGAGCGGTTAATCACATCACGCCATACCTCACCTAATAAAGGTTCTCCCAATAAACTGATCGCAGCAGGGTTACACTCATTGACCATACCTTGACCATCGACTACAACAACGCCTGCTGGTAAAGCATGTAATAAAGTTTTTAAGCGATTTTCAGTTAATGTGTCAGGAAAAGACAAATTATTTAATAATTTATCATTAACACTTGATACTGGGTTGGGGGTTTGTTGACGAGTAAAAAAATCAGCTGGATCATTATCATAAAGATAATGTCCTTGATATTGATTATTTTTGTCTATTGTCTCTGTGGCTATCATGGTTTTTTCCTTTCATAAACACTTGTTTACAAAGAAAAGCAATTACCGAGCCATATTTTAAAATTATGTATTTTTTCAATTAGTTAAATTACGCTGATGCAAATATTGACACTTAATTTATTCGATTAAATTTCATACTTGCGCATCTTTTCAACTAAGGTCGTTCTTCTTATATTTAATCTTTTAGCAGCGTGGGCTACCACGCCATTAGACTTATTTAAGGCATCTTGAATTAAATTTTGCTCTAAATGACTTAAGTGTTCTTTTAAATCAAATTCCTCATCTTCCAACAAACTTATGCCTGATGTCGTGGTTTTACCTTCTTCAGGCGCTGAATATTTTTCAGCCTGACTATCGATAAGCGTATCATCATCTTGCTTATCACTTTCAATAATAGTTTGATCGTCAAATTCAGCTTCTTCTGAAGATCCTTCATCATTCAAAGTTTGTATATTCTGTTCTAAATGATTCAATTGTTCAAAGTCAAAATCACTAATATCGTATTTGTATTTATCGGGTAAGTCATCATAGCTGATTTCATCTGAGCAAAATATTATTGATAACCTCTCTATTAAATTACCTAGTTCACGAACATTTCCCGGCCAGTTATGCATAAACAGTGAGGCCATTGCCTCTTTAGATAAGCTAACTCTTTCACCTTGCTCATATTCTACTTGTTTATTGAATAATTCAATCAATAAAGGAAGATCGCTCACTCTTTCTCGTAATGATGGAATTTCGATAGGGAATACATTTAAGCGATAAAACAAATCTTCTCTAAAGCTACCAGACTCAACCTGTTCTTCAAGGTTACGATGAGTAGCAGCAAGGACTCGAACATCAGCATCCATGCTTTTGATACCACCAACACGCTCAAAGCGTTTTTCTTGTAACACTCGTAATAATTTAACTTGCATCGCAAGTGGCATATCCCCTATTTCGTCTAAAAATAAGGTTCCCTCTTGTGCCAATTCAAAACGACCTTGTCTTGCACTAATTGCACCGGTAAAAGCTCCTTTCTCATGACCAAATAATTCGCTTTCTAATAAATCGGCTGGAATAGCTCCACAATTGACAGGAACATAAGATTTTTCTTTACGCTTAGATAACATATGAATACAACTGGCAACGACTTCTTTACCCGTTCCGGACTCACCTAAAATCAATACGTTTGCATTAGAAAGGGCAACTTGTTGGATCAATTTTTTAACTTGTTGTATCGCTTCACTTTGGCCTATAAAGTTTGCTTCAAGATAACTATCTACTGGAAGAATAGATGCATCTGATTTATTATCACTTTCACTAGAAGTTTTTTTATCTACAATATAATTATTTGAGGCTTGATTATTATTGTTGCCATTTTGACTAAAGAGCTCTTCCACTAACTCCAACAAAGCATCTTGTTTAAATGGCTCTTCAAACCCTCCCAAACAAAGCGGATATTGTTGTTTAATGGTATCAAAAGGAATGTTTTCCGTGTTTTTTAATAAGATAAAAGGAATTTGAGGAAATGTTTTAGTTAATGAGGAAAGCACAGGAAGAAAATGGGTTAAATTCTTATCGCCAAAAATAATTAAATCAGGCAATGGAGTGTTAGCATCTATCGCATCCAACTGAGTTTGAGAGTTAACATCAAAGTTCATAAACTGGAGTAGCAAACTTAAAGATTGTAATCTTGGACGGTTATTATCAATAAGAAGGATGGATAAATGTGACATAAAACCTCTAAAACACTTTAGATTAATGAGATAAAGGTATAATTTAACACAAAAAATCAAAAAGTCAAAATTTTGTCACTTAAAATTCAAAAAAGAAGGAAATAAACAGGGAGTAATAAGGGAAGAACTAGAGCATATTTTTCAAATAGGCATTTTTAGCACTTTGTGATGATTTAAATTTAGAAAATTCTGCTTGAAGGTCAAGTTTGTTTTCGACAAATATTTGGGTTAATTGTTGATTAATATTAAGAATATCATTAATACTTTCAGCGATAAAAGCACTATCACCTTCAGAGTGAGTGATAGAAAAAAAAGCATCTATTAATTCTTTTCGTTGTTTTTCTAATATCTCAATCTCAGACCACTCTTTATTATTCGCCAAGTCCAGCATATCATTAGATAACTTAATCAATTCTAAAAGCTGCTGATATTGCTGTTGCTGCATAGCTTATATTTGGGTTGAAGTAATATGTGTTCTTGATTGATTTTCAATTTTGGCAGCATGTTGTTCAATAATATCACGAGGTATCGAATCCCAACCTTCTTTAATTTCTGACAATAAGGAAGTCACTTCTTCCAGCATCTCAATAGAGTTTTTAGCATTAGCTTCAGCCAAACGTCGCTCCATATAATCATATAAAGCATTTAAATTTTCAGAAATTTCACCACCTTTTTCAAAATCAAGGCTAACGCGTAAACCTTCTATGATAGAAATTGCCCAGCCAATATATTCACCTTTTTGCTGAATATTTTTTTGTTGCATATAACCTTTAGCATTAGAGATTTTTTCCAATGCACCTTCCATCAACATTTGAATCAAGCGATGTGGATTAGCAAAAGCAGCAGTACTTTGATTTCCTACCTTTTGGTATTGATTAAGAGGTGACTTACGTCCTCCATAAATAGACATATCAAAATTCCTATACATAATGATTTACCCTCAGAAACTATATTTAAGCATTATTTTTTTCAAATTACCAGAAAATCTATCAATTATCATCTAAAACCAGGTAGTGATGCTAATTGACCAGCCAATGAGTTGCTTGTTGAGTTCATTTGCCCAATCAGTGAGTCTAAAGTACTATATTGTTTTAAATAGTTTGCTTCTAACTTTTGCATTCTATATTCTAAATTTGCCTGACGATCTTCATTGTCTCTAATTCTAGAGTTAATCCCGTCTTCTCTAGACTTAATCAAGCCATCATACTTCAAAAAAGTACCCACTAAGGCATCCATTCTAAACGCGACACCTTTATCAGTTTCTGCAAATAATTGTGAAACCGCTTGATAATCATTGGTTATTGCTTTATCTAAAGTCGCACTATCGAGTTGCAACTCACCTGTCTTTGAATTTGTTGTAACCCCTACTTCAGAAAGATAGTTGTAAGCACTGCTTAGCCCAGCACTGGTATTGAGAACATTTCTAACCATACCTCGGATGGTATTAAAAGAACTATCACCTTTTAATGAACCGGTTTCATAAATTTTCATCTGGCTTTGTAATGCATTATAGCTACTAACGACTTCATTAATAGAAGATTTTACAGCTGCGGTATCTTGAGTTACCGTTAGAGTTGCATCTGTTGCTCCTGTTGGCGCAAGTAACTCTAAACTTACTCCTGTAATCGCATTGCGAATAGTGTTAGAGGAGCTGGTAACATTAAAACCATCCACTAAAACTGAGGCATCTATAGCTGAAGCGCTTTCAGCTAAATTTAATTCCGCTGAACCAGAAATTGTAGCCTTATTCGCAACCCCAGTATCTTTTGCTGTAATCACCAATCGATAGCTGGTACTATTTTCAGTGATAATCGAGGCTGAAACCCCAACATTATTGGTGCTTGCATCTGTATTAATCGCATCCCGTATTTCCGCTAAAGTTTTACCATTAGTACTAATCACCATAGAGTTGGTGCCATCACCAATAGAAAGGTCGCTTGAGGTAGTAAGGGCTGTATCTTGAGCAGGTTCAGCGACTGTAGAACTAAACTTATTCGCGGTTGCTAAATTTTGAACATTTATCGAATAAATACCAGCTGTTGCATTCGCATCAGTGGTCATATTGAAGGTTTTAGCCGTATCAGACTCAGATGAAGAGGCGCTATACGCTTCAAACTTATCAA
>CAYMMQ010000086.1:0-10221 GCA_964391585.1 uncultured Ectothiorhodospiraceae bacterium | reverse complement strand
TTTTTTACCTAATTATTTCTTAGGACGTTTTGCACCATATTTAGAGCGGCCCTGTCGTCTTTTTTCAATGCCACTCGTATCTAATGTGCCACGAACAGTATGATAACGAACACCCGGTAGATCCTTAACCCTTCCACCACGAATTAGAATAACACTATGTTCTTGTAAATTATGACCTTCACCACCGATATACGATGTGACTTCATAACCACTTGTTAATCTAACACGCGCAACTTTACGCAATGCTGAGTTAGGTTTTTTAGGTGTAGTAGTATAAACCCTAGTACATACACCTCTTCTTTGAGGACAAGCCTCTAAAGCAGGTACATTTGATTTTTGTACTTTTCTTTTTCTTGGTTTACGTACCAATTGATTGGTAGTTGCCATATTATATAAACTCCAAATACATGATAAATTAGGAAAGCTACTAATAGAAAATATAGTAACAATTCCATCTGCTACAGAATGCTAGAAGCCAAGACAAATTATCCAAACTTCTAACTCCTGCGAGAGAACGAGGCAATATATAGATTTACCTCGTGTTTGTCAAGTCTTTTATTCTGATTCCGCTTCCGTTACCTGAACTTCTTCCTTGAATTCTTCTATAACGTCCGCAGTCAGATTCAATTGAGTCTTCTGTCTTAAACGTTTTCTTTCATTATGATAGGTTAAACCCGTACCTGCAGGGATCAATCTACCTACAATAACATTTTCTTTTAACCCTCGTAAATCATCCACTTTCCCGCTGACTGAAGCTTCTGTTAATACGCGTGTAGTTTCTTGGAAAGATGCCGCTGAAATAAATGAGTCTGTAGCCAATGATGCTTTAGTAATACCTAATAACATCCGTGTGTAGGTTGCTTCTATTTTACCTTCGGCCCTTACACGATCATTTTCATCCAATACTCTTGCGTATTCAACTTGCTCGCCACGAATAAATGTTGTGTCTCCGGCATTCGTAATTTCAACACGTTTAAGCATCTGTCTTACAGTTACTTCAATATGTTTATCATTAATTTTTACCCCTTGCAGGCGGTAAACTTCTTGTACTTCATCAATAATATAATTTGCAACTGCTTGTACGCCTTTCAAACGTAAAATATCGTGGGCATTACTTGCACCATCAGAAATTACTTCACCTTTTTCAACGACTTCACCTTCAAACACATTAATCTGACGCCATTTAGGAATAAGCTCTTCATAAACACTGCCTTCATTTGGGGTAATAATCAAACGCTGCTTACCTTTAGTTTCCTTACCAAAAGTTACCACGCCCGATATTTCAGCTAAAATTGAAGATTCTTTTGGTTTTCTTGCTTCAAATAAATCAGCAACACGAGGTAAACCACCAGTAATATCCTTAGTTTTCGAAGATTCCTGGGGTATTCTCGCAATAGCATCACCTGTTTGTACTAAATCTCCATCAGCATGTTTAATCAATGCACCTGATGGTAAGAAGTAATGAGCAGGAACATCCGTGCCAGCAATATTCAAGTCTTTACCTTCTTTATCAAGTAATTTAACCATTGGCCTCATGTCTTTTGCATGTCCAACACGTTGACTCTGTTCAGTAATAACCATGGCACTTAAACCCGTGACAGCATCGATTTCCTTGGTATAGGTAACACCTTCGATAAAGTCACTAAATTTCACATAACCTTCCACCTCAGTAATAACCGGGTGAGTATGCGGATCCCAGTTAGCAATAACTTGTCCAGATTTTGCTTCACTATTATCAGTGATACTTAATACCGCACCATAAGGTACTTTATAACGCTCTTTTTCACGCCCTTTACTATCTAATACAGCAACTTCACCCGAACGAGAGACTGCAACATATTTGCTTGTTTCTAAATGAAATACTGTCTTAATATTATGTAAGCGTATCTTTCCAGAAGATTTAATTTCAATACTATTAACAGAAGCTGAACGAGATGCAGCACCACCAATATGGAATGTTCTCATTGTCAACTGGGTTCCTGGCTCACCAATAGATTGAGCAGCAACAACACCAACGGCTTCACCAATATTAACTAGATGTCCACGACCTAAGTCTCGGCCATAACACTTAGAGCATATACCATATCGAGTTTCACAGGTAATCGCCGAGCGCACCTTGATTAAATCAATTCCCATTTCATCAATACGATCACACCAGTCTTCATCTAGCATGGTACCTTTAGGGATCAGCACCTCATCTGAATCTGATTTAAATACATCCTCGGCTACTGTCCGCCCTAGTACACGTTCTTTTAAGGCCTCTACAACTTCACCACCATCAATTAATGTTTGCATTGGCAAACCATTGACTGTACCACAGTCGTTTTCTTTGACAACTAAGTCTTGAGATACATCAACCAAGCGACGCGTTAAATAACCTGAGTTAGCAGTTTTCAATGCCGTATCTGCAAGTCCTTTACGAGCACCATGGGTTGAAATAAAGTATTGCATTACATTCAAGCCCTCACGGAAGTTTGCTGTAATCGGCGTTTCAATAATAGAGCCATCTGGTTTGGCCATCAAACCACGCATACCTGCTAACTGTCTAATCTGTGCAGCACTACCCCTAGCGCCAGAATCTGCCATAATAAATACAGAATTAAATGACGTTTGCTCTACCGTATTACCCTTAGCATCAACAACTTCATCTTTTTCCAAAATTTCCATCATCGAGTTTGCCACTTTTTCATTGGTTCGTGACCAAATATCAATTACTTTATTGTAGCGCTCACCTTGTGTTACTAAACCAGATTCATATTGCTCTTGAATAGCAATAACTTCAGCTTGGGCTGCATCAATAATTTCATATTTTGAGTCTGGAATAACCATATCATTAATACCAAACGATGCACCTGATCGTGTTGCATAATTAAAGCCGGTATACATTAGCTGATCAGCGAATATTACGGTTTCTTTTAAACCAACACGGCGATAACAAGCATTAATCAATTGAGAAATTACTTTTTTAGTTAATACCGTGTTCAAAATACTAAAAGGTAAACCTTTCGGTAGTATTCCAATTAAAATAGCACGACCTACAGTAGTATCGACTATTTTTTCACAAGCAATCAACTCACCTTGATCATTTTTTTCATATTCAGTAACTCTAACTTTTACTTTTGCATGTAAGGAAACAGCTTTAGATTCATATGCGCGTTCAGCTTCTTTATAATCTACAAATACACAGCCTTCACCAAGAACATTAATTTTTTCACGCGTCATATAATACAAGCCTAATACCACGTCCTGCGAAGGAACAATAATAGGCTCACCATTTGCAGGTGATAAAATATTATTACTTGCCATCATTAAGGTACGAGCTTCTAATTGCGCTTCTAATGACAACGGAATATGGACTGCCATCTGATCGCCGTCAAAGTCAGCGTTAAATGCCGTACAAACCAACGGATGTAACTGTATTGCCTTACCTTCGATTAATACTGGCTCAAACGCCTGAATACCCAAACGGTGAAGGGTTGGTGCGCGGTTTAACATAATGGGATG
This sequence comes from uncultured Ectothiorhodospiraceae bacterium, assembly GCA_964391585.1. Taxonomy (GTDB): domain Bacteria; phylum Pseudomonadota; class Gammaproteobacteria; order GRL18; family GRL18; genus JADGAU01. The sequence continues at coordinate 6,717 of CAYMMQ010000086.1, read as the reverse complement.
TTGACGAATAACATTTTCTAAAATATCCCAGACCTCAGCGCCTTCTTTTTCAACGAGTTTTTTAGCCGCTTTAATTGTAGTTGCAAAACCTTGAGATTGTAATTTACTAAAAATAAACGGTTTAAATAACTCTAAAGCCATTTTTTTAGGTAGACCACACTGGTGCAACCTTAAAGTTGGCCCCACCACAATCACCGAACGACCAGAATAATCAACACGTTTACCGAGTAAGTTTTGACGGAAACGACCTTGTTTACCTTTAATCATATCCGCTAAAGATTTTAATGGGCGTTTATTTGTACCTGTTATCGCTCGTCCACGACGACCATTATCCATCAAAGCATCTACTGATTCTTGTAGCATACGCTTTTCATTTCTGACAATAATATCTGGAGCATTCAAGTCTAATAGGCGTTTCAAACGATTATTACGATTGATCACCCGACGATATAAGTCATTTAAATCAGATGTTGCAAAACGACCGCCATCAAGAGGTACAAGTGGTCTTAAATCAGGTGGAAGTACAGGTAATACCGTCATAATCATCCACTGGGGCTTATTATGCGATGTTAAGAAAGCTTCAATCAGTTTTAAACGCTTAGAGAACTTTTTGATTTTAGTTTCAGATTCAGTAGCATTCATGTCTTCACGAATTTTTTCCGCTTCTTCTTTGAGCTTAATCCCTTTTAATAAACCAAGAATAGCCTCTGCGCCCATCTTGGCTACAAACTCATCACCATACTCTTCTAATTTTTCAAGATATTCTTCATCTGTTAGCATTTGGCCTTTTTCAAGATCCGTCATACCCGGGTCAATGACCACAAATGCTTCAAAATATAGCACTCTTTCGATATCACGCAAGGTCATATCAAGCAATAAACCCATGCGTGAAGGCAAAGATTTCAAATACCAGATGTGGGCAACGGGACTAGCAAGTTCAATATGTCCCATACGATCACGCCTAACTTTAGACTGAGTGACTTCAACCCCACACTTCTCACAGATAACACCGCGATGTTTTAAACGTTTATATTTACCACAAAGACACTCATAATCTTTTACTGGCCCAAAAATTTTCGCACAAAACAAACCATCTCGTTCTGGTTTAAAGGTACGGTAATTAATGGTTTCAGGCTTTTTAACTTCACCATATGACCAAGAATGAATTTTATCGGCAGAAGCTAACGAAACTTTGATCGCATCAAAATCTTCGTTCTGCGTTTGTTTTTTAATTAGATTAATTAAATCTTTCAATTGTATTTCCTCTCGAGTCGTAATTTGACTTTATTCAATCAGTTTGCACTAAATCCTTTCTTAACAGCCGGTTTCCCTTTTTTTTAACAAAAAGTTAAGCTGATTTTAGTCAATTTGCTCCAATTCAATATCCATGCCTAGTGCTCTTATTTCTTTTAATAATACATTAAAGGACTCAGGCATACCGGCTTCAACACGATGATCACCATCAACAATATTTTTGTACATCTTAGTACGACCAGCAACATCATCCGATTTAACAGTCAACATTTCTTGTAAAGTATATGCTGCCCCATATGCTTCAAGAGCCCATACTTCCATTTCTCCAAATCGCTGACCACCAAATTGTGCTTTACCACCTAGCGGTTGTTGCGTTACCAAGCTATAAGGTCCTGTTGAACGAGCATGCATTTTGTCATCGATCAAGTGATTTAATTTAAGCATATACATATAACCAACCGTTACAGGACGCTCAAATTGATCACCTGTTCTGCCGTTATATAAAATACTTTGACCTGATTCATCAAAATCAGCAAGTTTTAGCATTTTTTTGATCGAATCTTCATTAGCACCATCAAATACAGGAGTTGCCATTGGAACACCATCTTTAAGATTACGAGCTAATTCAAAAACTTCATCATCTGTTAAACTATCAATATCTTCTTTTTTACCTTCAGACTCATTATAAATCTTATCTAAATACTCGCGAACCTCTTTGATATCAGGTGTCATTTGCTCAAGCATCTTACCAATTTTATACCCTAGTCCGTATGCAGCCCAACCAAGATGCGTTTCTAACACCTGTCCAACATTCATACGAGATGGAACCCCTAAAGGATTCAATACTATATCTACTGTTCTACCATCAGCAAGGTATGGCATATCTTCAACAGGTACAATTGTTGAAATAACACCTTTGTTACCATGACGTCCGGCCATCTTGTCACCAGGTTGAATACGGCGTTTAATCGCAAGATAAACTTTTACCATTTTCAAAACGCCAGGACCAAGATCATCACCAGCTGTAATTTTCTTTCTTTTCTCTTCGATAAAATCATCAAGTTCTTTTCTGGATAAATCAAGCTGATCAAAGCGGTTATCAACATGCTCTTGTAATGTAGAGTCACGCAAAGTCACTTCACGCCACTTTGAGCTATCGTTTTGATCTAACCAAGCTTGCGTTACTTTATCTCCTGCCGATAAAGCAGGGCCACCATCAACAACTTGATCTAACATAATTTGAGCAACTCGCTCTAATGTGTCGCCTTCAACAATGCGATACTGATCATGAGTATCTTTTTTAACTGCTACAATCGCATCTTCCTCAATCGATTTTGCTCTTGCATCTTTCTCTAAACCATCACGAGTAAAAACATCTACACCGATAACAGTGGCTTGAACACTTCCTGATACACGTAATGAAGTATCCTTAACATCAGATGCCTTTTCACCAAAAATAGCTCTTAGAAGTTTTTCCTCTGGAGTTAGTTGGGTTTCACCTTTTGGTGTTACTTTACCAACTAATATATCGCCAGGTTTAACTTCAGCACCAACATAAACAATCCCAGATTCATCTAGTTTAGAAAGCGCTGATTCGCCAATATTGGGGATATCACAAGTAATTTCTTCAGGCCCTAACTTAGTATCTCGTGCAACTGAACTCATTTCAATAATATGTATAGAAGTAAAACGATCTTCCTTAACCATATTTTCAGAAATCAAGATAGAATCTTCATAGTTAAATCCATTCCAAGGCATAAAAGCAATTCGAACATTTTGTCCAAGTGCTAGTTCACCTAAATCAGTCGAAGGACCATCAACGATTACATCACCACGTTGAATGACATCACCTTTTTTCACTAAGGCTCGTTGATTAATACAAGTGTTCTGATTTGAACGGGTATATTTAATCAAACTATAAATATCAACATTAACTTTATTATCTACCGCTTCATCATCGTTAACTCTGATCACAATACGTGATGCATCTACTTTGTCTACTATACCACCACGTTTAGCAACAATTGTTACCCCTGAATCAACAGCAACCGTTCTTTCCATACCTGTTCCGACTAATGGTTTTTGCGCCTTTATCGTTGGTACAGCCTGACGTTGCATGTTTGAACCCATTAAGGCTCTATTAGCATCATCATGTTCAAGGAAAGGAATAATTGATGCTGCTACCGATACAATCTGTTTAGGTGAAATATCAATATAGTTTACTTTTACAGGTTCAAATACACTAAACTCATTCATATGTCGACACGAAACATAAGGTTCAATTAATTCGCCCGCTTCATTAGTCAATGCGTTTGCTTGCGCAATGACAAATTCAGATTCTTCAATCGCTGATAAATAGTCAATTTCATCTGAAATTTTGCCATTAACCACACGACAATAAGGTGATTCTAAGAATCCATAGTCATTGGTTCTAGCATAAACAGCTAATGAGTTAATCAATCCAATGTTTGGTCCTTCCGGTGTTTCAATAGGACAGACACGACCGTAATGTGTTGGATGTACGTCACGCACCTCAAAGCCAGCCCTTTCACGCGTTAAACCACCGGGGCCTAATGCAGAAACACGACGTTTATGGGTGACTTCTGAAAGAGGGTTATTTTGATCCATAAATTGTGATAACTGACTTGAACCAAAAAACTCTTTAATAGCAGCCGAAACAGGTTTTGCATTTATCAATTCTTGCGGCATTAAGTTTTCAGTATCAGCAAGCGTTAAACGTTCTCGAACAGCTCTTTCAACTCGAACAAGTCCTACTCTGAATTGATTTTCTGTCATTTCACCAACACTTCTCACTCGTCGATTACCCAAGTGATCAATATCATCTACGACACCTTTCCCATTTCTAATTGTGATTAAGGTTTTGATAGTATCAATAATGTCTTCATTTGATAAAATGCCATCACCTGTTAATAACGGAACAGGATTGCCTTTTTCATCTAAAATAACATTACCTTTTTCATCTAATTCAACCCTTGCAACACGGCGGTTAAATTTCATTCGTCCAACTTCTGAAAGGTCATAACGTTCTGGTGTAAAAAACAAGTTTGAAAATAAACCTTCTGCAGATTCTTTAGTTGGAGGCTCACCCGGGCGCATCATTTTGTATATTTCAACTTGTGCATCCAATTTAGTTAGGGTTGGATCAATACGCATTGTTTCAGAGATGAAAGCACCTTCATCTAGATCATTGGTATAGAGGATTTCAATTTTATGTATGTTTTGTTCACTAATAATTTCTAGTATTTGTTCAGTTATTTCTTCGTTAGTACTGGCAACAATTTCACCCGTTTCTTCATTAATTATTGGTTTTGCTAATGTCTTACCAATTAGATAATTGATAGGAGCTTCCAACTGTTTGAAACCTGCTTTTTCAAGGCTTCGAAGATGTTTAGCGGTAATTCGCTTATTCCGTTCAACGATAAATTCTTTACCCACCTTGATATCAAAATCTAGACTAGTTCCTCTGAAACGCTCAGGAATAAAATCAAACTTAATTTTATCAGCTTTAATTTTAATGGTTTCATGAGAAAAAAACATAGCCAAAATTTCTTCATTATCATACCCTAATGCTCTTAGTATAATAGTAACAGGAAGTTTTCTACGTCGGTCGATACGGACAAATAAATTATCTTTAGGGTCAAATTCAAAGTCTAACCACGAACCTCTATAAGGTATTACTCGTGCGTTATAAAGTAACTTGCCAGATGAATGCGTTTTTCCTTTATCATGATCAAAAAACACACCAGGACTACGGTGTAATTGAGAAACAATAACACGCTCTGTACCATTTATAATAAAGGTACCATTATCCGTCATTAAAGGGATCTCACCCATAAAAACTTCTTGTTCACGTATGTCTTTTATTTTTTTCTTCTTTCTGCTCAATGAGTCTTTATCATATACGGTTAATCTTACCTTCACGCGTAAAGGTGCAGAATAAGTGACCCCGCGAGTACGGCATTCTTGTTCAGTAAATGCTGGTTTTCCTAATGTATAATGTAGATAGCCTAATTCAGCATTACCAGAATAACTAACGATAGGAAAAACAGAATTAAATGCTGAATGAAGCCCCGTTTCAGAATGCTTATCAATATTATTATCCAAACTCAAAAACTTACGATAGGATTTTAACTGAATATCCAATAAATAAGGTACTTCCATGATGCTTTGTTTTGTACCAAAGTCTTTGCGTATTCGTTTTTTTTCAGTATATGAGTAGCTCATTTAAATTCCAATACCATTAAATTGAAAGAAGAAGTGAAAGACGTTTGTAAAACGCTTTAGTTCAATTAACTTTGTCAACTCATCAGCTTATCAATGATAATTTACTGATGATAATTGAGCAAAGACGCAAAAAGACCGGCGATCGAAATCGCCAGTCTATAGTTTCTTAGTGCGTTTTTAACTTAAAATAATAATATTATTTAAGTTCAACAGCTGCACCAACTTCTTCAAGTTGTGATTTAGCTTCATCAGCTTCTGCTTTTGATGCAGCTTCTTTAAGTGTAGAAGGTGCGCCATCAACTAAATCTTTAGCTTCTTTCAAACCAAGACCTGTGATACCACGTACTGCTTTAATAACTTTAACTTTATTGTCACCAACAGAAGTTAAAACAATATCAAACTCAGTTTTTTCTTCAGCAGCCGCTGCACCATCAGCAGCAGGTGCAGCAGCAACAGCAACAGCAGCCGCAGCTGAAACGCCAAATTTTTCTTCCATTGCAGAAATTAAATCAACAACTTCTACAACAGTCATGTTTGAAATTGCTTCTAATATATCATCTTTTGATAGTGCCATTTTATACTCCAAAAATTTAAATTTACGAGAAATAATTTATAAATATTAAATTATTTCTTCAACAATATTGTTTACTTATATAACTAATTAAGCCGCTTCTTTTTGCTCTTTGACAGCCGCAACCGTACGAACAAGTTTTGCTTGAGGCTCTGCCATTGTTTGAACAAGCTTAGTGATCGGTGCTTTCATAACAGACATCAACATACTAATTGCCTGATCCTTCGTAGGCATTTTAGCTAATAGTTGAACATCACTTGGTGATAATAATTTGCCACCAACTGCTACAACTTTTACTTCTAGTTTGTTATTTTCTTTCATGAAGCTAGAAATAACTCGACCTGCCGCACCTGGGTCTTCCATGGAAAACGCCAGAACAAGAGCTCCAGTTAATTCGTCAGAGATACACTCAAAGTCTGTTCCAATAACTGCTCTTCTAGCCAGTGAATTTTTCACAACACGTAAATAAACATTATCGCCACGCGCTATATCGCGTAACGCAGTCATTTCATTTGCTTCAATTCCTTGGTAGACAGCAGCTACAACAGAGTGTGCATTTTTGGCTATATCAGTAACTTCAGCAACAATTGCTTTTTTACTTTCTAATGTAAGTGCCACTCGTACTCGCCTTTTATATTAAAGAACAT
>CAYMMQ010000085.1:0-10427 GCA_964391585.1 uncultured Ectothiorhodospiraceae bacterium | reverse complement strand
CCTCAATCCCCCTTTTTCTACCAAAATTAGGCGCTTTTAGGCGAGGGGGAAGCCTGAACACATAAGTTTCCTGCTTAAGTACCAACGTATCTATCTATATTAGAAGCAAGGTTTATCAGGAGCATTCTTATACATAGCTACACCAGCCATAATTTCTTTTTCAGCTTCTTCTACACCAACCCAACCTCTAATTTTTACCCACTTTCCTTCTTCTAAATCTTTATAATGCTCAAAGAAATGTGCCATAGTTTTTAATAAGGCTTCTGGTAAATCTCTAAAACTGGATTTATTGACATACATTTTAGTTAATTTATCAATAGGCACAGCTAAAACCTTGGCATCAATACCTGACTCGTCTTCCATTTCTAACATCCCTAAAGCTCTACATTGAATTACCGAGCCAAAGTTTAGCGGTAAAGGGGTTACGACTAACACATCAACCGCATCGCCATCATCTGATAAAGTGTGGGGAATATATCCATAATTACAAGGATAATGCATTGCTGTACCCATAAACCTATCCACAAACATCGCCCCCGTTTCTTTGTCCACTTCATATTTGACTGGATCGCTATGTGATGGGATTTCAATAATTACATTAAATTCTTTAGGTACATTTTTACCCGTTGTTACTCTATCAAGATTCATAAATTCTCCTCTAATATTAATAAAAACATTTTAGTAACCTTCCGTTTCATTCCATAATTCTGGTGTAAAACGTATCGACTGATTACGACCATTTTTCTTCGCTTGATACAAGGCAACATCAGCATATTTAACTGCTTGCCAGAAAGTGTCACTATCATCAGGGAAGTCAGAAACACCAATGGATATGGTTTTTTGCAATACTACTCCAGCTGCTTGGATCTTTAGCTTTTCTACCTGTAAACGAATTTTTTCTGCAACTTCAAAGCCATAATTTTCTTTGGTGTTTTGTAAAATAATTAAAAACTCTTCGCCACCATAACGGATCACCATATCGGAGTTTCGAACTGATTGCACCAAAACTTTAGACAATTCGATCAACACCTTATCACCAATATCATGCCCATAAGTATCATTAACCTTTTTAAAGTAGTCTAAATCAAGCATTAAAATAGAAATGGATGATTTATTTCTATCATTATTCGCCACCATGGTATCAACATATTCTTCTAAGAAACGTCTATTATTTAGTCCAGTCATCGCATCCTTGAGATTTGATTCTCTCAAAGTCGACATCAGACGCTTGGTTTCAATAACTGGAGAGGCTTCTCGTAAATAGGGCTGTAAAAAGGGTATCGTTTTTTGTAATTGTTTGCCTTTTTCCTCATCGCAAATTAACTGGATCACACTGCCCACTCTACCCGATTGAATAATCGGCATACAAATATGTCGTTTATTTTCATTATCACTGTGAAAGAAATTACAAATAAGAGGTGTTTCAACATTGTCAATCACATGGCCTGTTCGTTTTACTCGACAGGCATCTGAACGAACCGTCATTTGCGGATCGCACCAGCGACAGGAACTATCGGCAACGCCATCCACAATCATTGGGGTAATTTTATTTTTAACATCCGCATTAATTTCGTAAATCGAAAACTCTTTAATCTCAAATTTATTTTGCAACACATAACCTAGCCGCTCATATACTTCTTCTTTAGTTTCATCTTCTTCGATTGATTTTTTAAAGTTAGAGGCATTAGCTAAACTCTCAATCATAGTGATGGTGTTGGCTAAAGAGTCGTTACTATCTTTGGGGTTAAAATCAATTAATTGAGCAACATTATCATTAATATGGGTTAAACCTTTATCCAAATGCATCATCAATTCATTCATTTCGGTAGCAATTTCACCGACTTCATCATGAGTTTTCACTTTTATCTTTCGATTGAGTTGACCTTGTTTAGCCAGCATCACCACGTTTTTAACTTCAGCAGTAGTTTCTAGCAAAGGCCGAAACAAACGTCTAAAAAAGAGCATGGTAATTAAAGTGGAAATCAGTACAAAACCTGCAATGGTCGCCACGGTTATAATTGCTTTTTCTTTTAGATCGCCTAGTGCTGTTCTAATCGTTATAGCACCTAAAACAGCTCCTTCTTTGACTTGATGACAACTCAGGCAATTAGGTGTATCGTTCAAATGAGCAATAAATGGAATCGTGCTGCGCAAAATCGGATTTGCGCCTTCATTTTCTAAATAATATGAAGGCTTGCCTGTTTGTAGTACTTTTTCATCCGTACTGTCTTGAATCATTTCCGTTTCAGCACCTTCTTTAAACTGTTTTCTGACATGATTACTACGTGTTACTCGAATCGATTCTACCCCTTCAATTTCTGCTAAACGCCCCAAATAACCAGCCCTTTTATCTATTACTCCATTAATCATTAGCTCAGTTAAACCGACTCGGGCAATTTCTGCCACTGTCTTAGCATGTTCTTTAGCCGTTTGCATGGAAAAATGTCTAAATGAAAACAAACTGACTAACACAATCACGATAACCACAACAAGGGTACTGACAAGGTAGAAATAAGTAATCTTATTTTGTAAGCGCATAATTTTCTCAACAAGCCAATTCAAATAAATAAGAGGGGGGGTTAAAAGGTGATGCTAAACACGATTAACCTTAAAAAGGTTTTTATAATAACAATGTTCTGCTGTTAGTGCATTAAAAATATTAAACAAATCTTAACAATTGTTTAGAAAAAAGCTAACTTAAATAGCTCCTTCTAAATTAATCGAAGCAAATGACTCACTGGCTCTTTGTTTGGTCAATTGATAAGGTCTCGGATCAACAATAGCTGCTTCTGCGAGTAATATATTTTTAAGTAATTGACAAGAAGCATAACCAATCACCACCCCATTTCTAAAATGCCCTGCATTAACAAAGACGTTTTTGATCTCTGGATGTTCGCCGATAAAAGGGATCCCATCGATTGAGCCTGGACGCAAACCTGCCCATTGTTTGACCACCGGATAATTTGCTAAGGCGGGAATTAAAGCGATGGCTTGCATCCGCAGTTGATGTAGTGTTTTTTCATCAGTAGATTTGTCAAATTGATTAAATTCCAAAGTGCTACCAATCACTATATGGCCATCTTTTCGAGGAATAATATACCTTTCCTTACTTAAGATAATATGTTTTACCAACCCCGCTGGAGCCTTAAACACAATCATCTGACCTTTCACTGGGGCAATTTTAGGTGTATAGTCATATTGTTCCAGTAACTTTGCACTCCAAGCACCACCAGCGATAATCACTCTATCAGCAAAAAATTTCCCTTGATTGGTTTTAACCCCTTTAAGTTGATGATTTTCAATCAATAATTCTTGCATTGCTGTATGTTCATACAAGCTAATATTGGGTTCAAGTTGTACAACTTTTTTTAAAGCTCGAACAAGGCGTGGATTTCGCACTTGTGCAACCGCTTTGCTTAGCCATGGGGTATTAGCCAAACCGTTAGATAGTCTTTTTTGATATAATTCATTTAATTCAGGTTCCAATAAAGCAATTTGCTCTTGCTCAATTGCTTCAAAGCCATAATCATGCTGCTGCATCCAACGCTTTGCTGTTGCGAGTTCTTGATCAACATCCAAATATAACAATCCATTACGTATATATTCTGGATCAAAGCCCGTTTCATTTTTAATTTCAGCCAATAAACTTGGGTAATTTTCTTGTCCCCATAATGAAAGTCGTGTAATCGATTCTTGATAGCGCCAGGGATAAAGAGGAGAAATAATGCCACCGCCAGCCCATGATGACTCAGTGCCCGCATAAGACTGCTCTAAGATAAGCACTTGGAAGCCGGCTTTTGCTAATAATCTTGCGCTCAGCATACCGATAATTCCTGCACCAATAATAATAATTTTTTCCTGCATTATTTTAGTGCCTCAGGAATAGCAAAAACCACATTTTCTGCTTTATCAAAATCTTCATTAATCAGCTTAACTCCCATATTGAGCAACTTCAGTTTAACTTCTTCAACCAAATATTCGGGAGCAGAAGCTCCTGCGGTTAAACCAAAATGAGATACGTTTGTTATCATGGTTTGGTTAATTTCACTGGCATTATCAATTAAATAGGCTGTTGCACCTTGTTTTTCAGCCACTTCTTTTAAGCGATTTGAATTAGAGCTATTTTTAGAACCTACCACAAAAATAGTCGTTGCAGTTTTGGCTAGAACTTTCACCGCATCTTGGCGACTTTGAGTGGCATAACAAATATCATTTTTTACTGGGCCTTTGATCTGCGGAAAACGCCCTATGAGAGCCTGAATGACCTGTTGTGTATCATCCATTGATAAAGTGGTTTGAGAAACATAAGCAATCGGACTATTAGCTGTTATAGGCAAACTTGCCACATCAGCAATATTTTCAACTAAATAAATATTTGCTTCAGAGTTTTTATCATATTGACCTAAAGTACCTTCCACTTCCGGATGTCCCTTATGGCCAATTAACACACAAGGAATATTGTCTCGACTATAACGCGCCACCTCTAAATGCACCTTAGTAACCAACGGGCAAGTGGCATCAAATATTTTTAATTTTCGTTGTTCTGCTTGTTTGCGTACCTGTAAAGAAACACCATGGGCACTAAAAATTAAAACCGCATTATCCGGTGCTTGATCCACTTCTTGAATAAACACTGCCCCGCGCTCTTTTAATGAATTAACCACAGCTTTATTATGTACCACTTCATGACGTACATATACCGGTGCACCAAACAGATCTAAGGCACGGTTGACAATCTCTATGGCTCGATCCACGCCAGCACAAAAACCACGAGGATTAGCAAGGCTTAATTGGATCGAACTCAATTACAAAACTTCCAATAACTCAACATCAAAAACTAAGGTGGCATTTGCAGGAATAACCCCACCAGCACCCTGACTACCATAGCCCATTTCTGAAGGAATGGTTAATTTACGTTTTTCACCTTCTTGCATCCCTAAAACACCTTCATCCCAACCTTGAATAACTTGACCAGCACCTAATACAAACGTAAAAGGCGTTCCTCTATCAACACTGGAATCAAACTTAGTGCCATCTTCCAACCACCCAGTATAATGAACCTGTACCGATTGCATTTTTTCTGCTGTATTACCTGTCCCTTCTGTTAATACTTCAATTTTTAATTCACTTGCAGACATCTGTTGTTCCTCTTAAATAATATGAAAGTGTCATAGCATACAGAAGTTTAGCTGAAAATTCATTATTGACTTGCTAATTGACTCAAAAAATCCTTATCAAAATGAATTCCTTTTTGAGCACATTTTAAGCCTGCTAGTTTACAAGCATAATCTAAAATGCTTTTAGCATTGTGCCGATCTTGCTCTTTTGCTTTAATTAATGCGTCAATAATAGCTGCATTATAACTATCACCAGCAGCTAAAGTATCAATAACTTTTTTAAGCAGATAAGCCTTTGTTGAGGTTAGCTCACCTTTGTATACCATACTGGCACCTTGCTCTGCCCAAGCACAACTTAGGATTTTATCTGGCCATTTTTTTTGTTGTTGTAATAAAAAAGCATTTGCACTGGTATAACCTTGTTGCCCAGCATAATCTTTAGAAAATAACACCACATCAGCATATTTAACTAATTTTTCAATATCTAGCCGTTGTTTTTCAATCTCTACAGAAATGGGCAGTTCAGGATAGTGTGTTTTGCAAAATTGTTGCATTAAATAAACTTGATCTACATTTCTTCCCTCAAAATGAACCCAATCAAAATCAGCGAGTTTAATTGTTTGAAACTTATCAAAATGATATTCAGGTAATTGACGAAAATGTATGATACTACGAGAGCCAGTATCATAACTATGAATAATATAAGATGTTGGATTACTGGCTTGGGGAAACCACTCAACATTATTGCTATTAATATGATAATGTTTCAAGTCATCAATAATAATCTTAGCATGATAATCTTCGGCCATCGTACCTGCCCAAGCACATTGATGACCTAATTGACTTAATACACATAAGGTATTGGTTGCATTGCCTCCTCGGCGACATTCACTATTTTCAGCTCTAAGCTCACTGTTTTCTGCGGGATAGCTCGCAACACCATTAATAATATCAATGGTTGCAATACCAACGGCTAAGATATTAGACATAATTTATTCTTATAACATAAAAAGGTTTTTAAATGGATGTTGCGTGCACGATTAAAAAGATGAGTAATAATATATTTGTAATATAAAGAGGTAATTGTAGGTTCTTAGAGTCATCTAGAGAGTTATCGTTATAATTTTTACCTTGCAAGTATGGCTTACCATATGACTCGGTAGTTTTGATGAGAGTTTATAGAGCTTTGTCTTTAGCGTGGATTATCGAGTTGATTTAAAGTCAAAATAATGGTGCCCAGGGCCGGAATCGAACCGGCACGGTATTGCTACCGAGGGATTTTAAGTCCCTTGCGTCTACCAATTTCGCCACCTGGGCAGTGACTGTTTCAATGTTAGTAACATTGGAGCGGGAAACGAGATTCGAACTCGCGACCCCGACCTTGGCAAGGTCGTGCTCTACCAACTGAGCTATTCCCGCTTTTTCATAATCCGATTATGAAATGGAGGCTGGACCCGGAGTCGAACCGAGGTCGACGGATTTGCAATCCGCAGCATAACCATTCTGCCATCCAGCCCTAACCTTAATCTGCTTGCATCGACTTTGCCAAAAGTCATCGAATGACAGCAATACAGTTGTATCTTTTAGTTTCTTAAAATTGGAGCGGGAAACGAGATTCGAACTCGCGACCCCGACCTTGGCAAGGTCGTGCTCTACCAACTGAGCTATTCCCGCAAAAAACTAATGCCGTATTGTACTTGCTTAGCAAATAAAGTCAATAATAATTTACTAATCTTCATGCATTAATTTTGGCCAAGCGCTAATTAAGTAATCAATCATTGACCATAGGGTAAGAAAAACGGATAACCAAAGTAAAATAAATCCAATAGTTGTGATTGGTAAACCTAAAAATGGCTCAGCATAAATTAAAAAACCAAGTGCCATCATTTGAGCAGTAGTTTTAATTTTTCCTAGAATAGAAACGGCAGTACTTTTTCTATCACCTATTTTTGCCATCCATTCGCGAAGGGCTGAAATGGTTATTTCTCTACCGATAATGATAATTGCAGCTAAGCTCATAAAAATAGTGGGAAAAGTTGTTGGGTTTACATCAACCAGCAAAATTAAAGCAACTGCTACCATAAATTTATCAGCAACTGGGTCAAGAAAAGCCCCAAAAGCCGATGTTTGATTTAATTTGCGGGCTAAATAGCCATCTAACCAGTCAGTAAAACCAGCTAAGGCAAAAATAACGGTTGCCGCAATATTTGACCAAGAAACATCAAGGTAAAAAAACATAACAAATACAGGAACAAGAACGATCCTTAAAAGTGTGAGTGTGTTGGGTAAATTATTGAGTATCATTCGTGAAAGTGGTTATAAATATCGGTTGCCATTGTGGTACTAATTCCTTTTATGCTGGATAAATCGTCAATACCCGCTCGTTTGATTTCTTGTATTCCTCCAAATTGCTTTAATAATAACTGTCGCCTTTTTTGCCCTAGGCCTGTTATATTTTCAAGTTCAGATTGTTGGCGTGTTTTTGCTCGTTTATTCCGATGCGCTGAAATAGCAAAACGATGGGCTTCATCGCGTAATTGCTGAATAAGGTGTAGTGCTGGAGAATCGCTTTTTAGTATAACTTTACCTTGTTGGCTAAGCAATGGATTTAATGAAGTATTTAGTGGAAAGTTTGGGATAAAAAGAGTGTCAAGTTCTGCCCTTCTGCCTTCCCCTTTGGTGATGCCCATAATTTGCACTGTATTGATATTAAATTTTTGTAATACTTGGACAGCTTGACTTACTTGACCTTTCCCCCCGTCTATTAGTAGAACGTCGGGAAGGGGTGTATTCGTTAGCTGTTTTTTTGCATTATTATATCGTCTTGAAAGAGCTTGCTCCATTGCCGCATAATCATCCCCCGCGGTAATTCCCTCAATATTAAAACGTCGATAGTCAGATTTAAGTGCTCCTTCTTGATTAAAGACAACACAAGATGCAACGGTTGCTTCTCCTGAGCTATGACTAATATCAAAACATTCAATTCTCTGTGGTGTATTGGTAAATTGTAAGGTTTTTTGTAAACTTTTAAATTGAGCTAAAAATTTTGATTTCTGTGATAAGCGACTCTGCAGGGCAATATTGGCATTTTCTTCAGCCATTTTTAACCACTTACTACGTTCGCCCCTGACATTGGATAAAAGTTGGATTTTTCTGCCACTATGATCTTGTAAGATACTCAGCAAGATATCTTTATCGTCAATATCAACATTCACTAAAATATACTCGGGTAAATGCCGATCGCTTGAAATGCTGTTTAGATAATATTGGCTGATAAATGCGTTTAATATTTCCGATAAGTCACTATTAGAGCTATGCTTTGGGAAAAAACTTTTATTGCCAAGATTTAATCCATCACGAATAAAAAATAATTGAATACAGGCTTGTTGTGCAACTCGAGAAATTGCAATAACATCGGTATCACCTTTTTCATTACTGATATATTGGCGCTCTTGAACACGGCGTAAGTTGATAATTTGATCGCGATAAATGGAAGCCAACTCATAATCTTGCTCTGATGATGCCTGCTCCATTTTGCTCACCAATTGATCGATTAACAGTCCACTTTTACCCGTTAAAAACAAAATGACATTTTGACTATCTTCTTGATAACGTTTTTCTTCGACTAGCCCAACACATGGGCCACTACAGCGTTTGATTTGATATTGTAAACAAGCTCGAGTGCGGTTTTTAAAGACACTATCTTCACATTGACGAATTGGGAAAACTTTTTGTAATAAATGTAAACTTTGTTTTACTGAGTTTGCATTAGGGTAAGGGCCAAAATATCGCCCAGGCAGTTTTTTAGCGCCACGATGTTTGGCAAGTCGTGGAAATTTATCTTCAGTTGACAGATAGATATAAGGGTAAGATTTATCATCACGCAATAAAATATTATAACGAGGTTTTAAAGATTTGATCAGGTTGTTCTCAAGTAACAACGCTTCACTTTCGGTATTGGTGATGGTGACGTCAATTTTTATGACTTGTTTGATCATCACTTCCGTTTTAATCGCTAACTGATTATCGCGAAAATAACTGGAAACTCGATTTTTCAGGTTTTTGGCTTTACCAACATAAATAACCACTTTTGCTTGATCTATCATACGATAGACACCAGGCCTGGTGCTGAGAGTTGCTAAAAATTTTTTATAATCAAAAAGAAACGGGGATGGTTCTTGGTCTGGCATTCTATAATAGTGGTGAATAATTTACATATCAATAATATTGTACTTCATGGCAAGACGAAATAGTTCTATATCCGATGAGATCCCTAATTTTTCTAGTATTCTTGTGCGGTGGGTACTCACCGTTTTAGGACTAAGGTGTAAAAGTTCGGCAATATCTGAAGACTTTATCGATTGTAATATCATAATGCCAACTTCCATTTCTCGACTACTCAGTTTTTCAAATGGACTTTGATCAAAGGTTTGCAAGTTAACCGCTATTTGTTGCGATAATTCTCGGTTGATATAGTTACGATTATTGACCGCCCAGCGAATGGCTAATACTAATTCATCCGTATCACAGCCTTTGGTAAGATAAGCCGTAGCACCAGCTTTTAATAAATAGCGAGGAAGTGACTCAGAGCGATTGACGGTAAGAATAACAATTTTAGTCAGAGGATGCTTTTGTTTTAGCTTTCGTGTTGTTTCATAACCGTTTAAGCCCGGCATATTTAGATCAAGCACAACCACGTGAACTTCGTTGTTATTGACATACTCAAGTGCTTGTTCTCCACTTTCTAAGGTAGATAATATTTCAATATCTTGATATGTACTTAACAGGCCTTTAATAGCTTCTCTTACCAGTTTGTCATCATCTACAATAATTAATTTAATCATTTTATTTGCCTTTTATTGTTATTTTAGCCGAGTACTGCTTTTCTCTCAAGGTTTTCACTGGGTTATTAGGAAATTTGCCTCTTCAAAAAAGTGAATGGCTAAAAAAGTCCTTATCAACAAGCAGTTAATTTATGGCAACAAAATCACTACCCTTTTATTTACATGGATAGTTTAATGCCAATAATGGATGGTTATCAAGCCACTCAACAAATTAGAAAGCTACAGCATACAGAGGGGGCTGATTTTCATCCGCTTACTATCATAGCATTAACGTCCAATGCCTCAACGGCTAATAAGGAAAAATCTTTCTTATCGGGAATGGAGGATATAGTTATCAAACCATTCAATAAACACGATTTGATCGTCAATCTAAATAAATGGGGAAAGCAACTATTAAATTAGCTTATGGACTAAATTAGTTTAAGGACGGTTCAGGGGCATGAAATAGCCACCTTAAAAAGAAGAA
>CAYMMQ010000084.1:0-10445 GCA_964391585.1 uncultured Ectothiorhodospiraceae bacterium | reverse complement strand
GATAAAAAAAGGGAGCTTTCGCTCCCTTTTTTTGTGCTTGTATTAAGCGACTTTTGTTTTTACTGCTTCTGCTGCAGCGTCACATTCTTTTTTTGTTTCATCTTTAGCTAAACATCCCTGCACATTGTGTACATTTCCAATAGGTATATTGCGAGGTTTAATTGCATCAGGTACCTCTCTGACTAAGTCAATATACAATAAACCGCTGCGTAGATTAGCTGATTTTATTTTGATATGTTCCGCAAGCTGAAAGCGGTGTTTGAAATTCCTAGTTGCAATTCCCCGGTGAAGGAATTTATGCTCTTTTTTACCTTCATCAGCACGCTTACCTTCTACTAATAAACTATTATTTTCAGAGGTAATGACTAATTCATTTTCCTCAAAACCAGCAACCGCCATAGCAATTTGATAATTATCTTCATCAAGTTGTTCGATATTATAAGGGGGGTAGCTAGGTTGAGTTTGGCTTTCTCTGCTGGCAGCATCTAAAATTGATGCCATATGATCCAAACCGATCATTGAACGATAAAGTGGTGAAAAGTCGAAGTTTCTCATGATATATTCTCCTATTTAAGCAATATATGTTGTGCCTATCTGAATCAGACTAGGCGGGTTATTTAAAGTACAGATCTCATTATGAGCATCTGTACTTAAATAAATAGGAGTTAATTTTTATTTTTCAAGCACATCAAATAAAAATTCTTACATTTTTTATTTGATGGCTGCCGTCATCATATCAGCATTAACCAGCAAGTGCACCCAGATACTAGCGCCATAACCTAAGGCAATCGCCCAAGTCCACTTTAAATGAGAAAAGAATGTATAGACACCTCTGGCTTGTCCCATTAGGGCAACACCAGCCGCAGAGCCAATGGATAATAAAGAGCCACCGACACCAGCTGTTAAGGTGACTAATAACCATTGTCCTAGGGACATATCGGGATTCATAGATAAAACTGCAAACATCACTGGGATATTATCAACGATGGCTGATAAAATACCAACAATAACATTAGCCCCCGTTATGCCTGTGCCCAAAATACCAGCACCTTCATACATGGCGTGAGATATCATGGAGAGATAACCAATGGTACCAAGACCACCAACACATAAAATCACACCATAGAAAAACATTAGGGTATCCCATTCAGCGCGTGCCAGAATTGAAAAAATATCATATTGGTCTACTACACCAGGTTGTTTATGTGATTCTTTATTTTTAGATTCATTTAATGCGGCATCTTTCATTGTGTCATCATGCAATGTGTCTTCGTGATTTACGATAGCAGAACGGTTTAAATAATAAGAGTAGAGTTTTAATATACCTAAACCAGTCATCATTCCTAATACGGGAGGCAAGTGTAAAAAGTTATGAAAACTAACAGCCATCACTATGGTGAATAAAAATAAGCCAACAATTTGATAACCACCACGTTTAACGATAGCTTTTTCACTCATTGGAGCAGGTGAGCCATTTGGAATTGCCATCGACATAATAACAGCCGGAACTAACCAGTTAACCATTGAAGGGATTAATAAATGGAAAAAATCCCAGAAATGAACAATGCCTTTTTGCCAAACCATCAAGGTAGTGATATCACCAAAGGGACTAAATGCACCACCGGCATTGGCTGCTACAACGATATTAATACAGGATATTCCGATAAATTTTGCATTGCCTGCACCAACCGCCATCACAACGGCTGACATTAATAAGGCCGTAGTTAGATTATCTGCAACAGGAGAAATAACAAACGCAAGACCACCAGTGATCCAAAAAATTGCTTTTAAGGTAAACCCTTTAGATACCAACCATGCTCGAAGGGCGTTAAAAACACCACGTTCTTCCATGGCATTGATATAAGTCATTGCGGCTAATAAGAATAAAAATAACTCGGCAAACTCAAGTAAATTATGACGAACAGCCGTTTCAGCAACGTGTTCATAACCGGGGCCTGCATTGACATAAGCTAGCCCAACCAAAATCCATATCAGACCAGCGGCAACTAATACGGGTTTTGATTTTTTTAAGTGTAGATATTCTTCACCAATAACTAAAGTATAGGCAAAAATAAAGATGACTAAGGCGGCAATGCCATAAATTTCACCAGTCAAATCAAGCATATGAGAACTATCACCAGAGGCAAAAGCGGGAATGCTAAAGAATAATATCAGCAAAAAAGAAAAAAGTTTTCCAATATTGATTTTTCTGGAAAATATCGTCATGTTGGTTCCTATAATAAAGTAATAATAAGTAAACTAAAATCCGTAGTAGTTTAACATAGTTTCGCTACATAGGATCAAGTTTAGCCTTCTTCTGGTTCTGGTTTTCCAATGTAATAGCCTTGATAATAATCAAGTTTCATTTGTTTGAGTAATTCAAAATCTTCTTTTTTCTCAATGCCTTCTGCAATGATTTGAATGTCAAGGTTATGAGATGTATTGATAATTTGCTGCATGTAATTTACCACATCTTTGTTGTCCTGAATATTAGAAGCGTAACTACCATGAACTTTAATAAAGTCTATTTTAATATCTTTTAGGTAGGACATTGAGGCAAAACCAATACCAAAGTGGTCAATAGAAAATTTGCAGCCGAAATTTCCCATTAATGACAATAGGTTTTTATATTCGTTTAATGCTTTGATAATATTATACTCTGGAGCTTCAATAACAATTTTTTGTTGCTGTTCTAAGCTTAGTTTTTCAATATTGGTTTTTAACCAAACTGGAAAAGACGGATCTTGTAAGGTGTCTCGAGATAAGTTAATACAATAAATATACTCGGCCCCTCCTTGTATTTTCTGGATTAATTTTTCAATCACCCAGCGATCAATAAATCGGGTAATTTCTAAATGTTCGGCCATAGGGATAAAAATACCGGCTGAAATAACTTGCTTATTATGATTTAGGCGCAACATAATTTCTTGAAAAATTGATTTATTGTTTTCATCAACCGTTTTTTGAAAATACATTTGAAACCAATTTTCTTTAATGCCTTGTAATATAATGTCATGCCATTCAGCAGAACCATGTGTTTGAATCTTTGATTTTTGTTTATTATCATAATAATGAAATGCATTCAGGCCTTTCTGTTGAGCTAAACGCAAGGCCATATCTGATTCAGAAAGCAAATCACCCATGCTTTGATTATCATGAGTGGTTACCATACCAATATGAGAAATATCAGGATCATCAAACTTTAATTCTTCAGCGATTTTTTGTAAGCCTTGTTGTAGTTGTGTGCCTAAATCTTGAATAAGGTTGGCATTGATGGACTTAATCAATAAAACAAATTCTGTTCCTGATAGGCGAGCAACAATGGAGTTGGGAAATTGTTCAGCTGTTGTTAACAATAGCTTAGACAAACTTTTTAATAAATTATTTCCAGTAATATGACCATATTTTTTATTAATCGCCAGCAGATCATTTAATTGCATAATAATTAAACAACCTTGGTTGGTTTCATTTTTGGATTCGCAAAAATATTTTAACTGTTTAATAAAGATAGAACGGTTAGGTAAACCGGTAATTTCGTCTTGAAAGGCTTGTTTTTGTAACTCCTCAGTCATTTTTGCTTGCTGATCAAAAATATTTTTTAACTTATTCGACATTTTATTTAAGGCATTAACCACCTGTAAAAATTCAATGGTTTTTGGTTTAATATTGATAATCATAAAATCACGATTACAAATGGCTTCTGCTTGACGCTTAATAGCAGTAAGAGGTTTTAATAAGAGTTTAAGTGCAATTGCGGTGATGACTAAAATAGAAGCCATTACAATAAGATATAAAATTAAGGTGTTAATCGCATTTTGCCATAATTTTTCATAAGCAAAACCGGGATAACTTTGAATATCTATTATCCCAACCGTTTGCCAACCGTCATCTACGGTTGCTTCTTGATGTGGTGCAACTAATTCAAAAGTGCTAATAAACCATTGGGGAACAGACTCAATAATCAAAGGGCGACTTTTTTTAAATAACACTTTATCATCAATATCTTTAATAGTAATTGAGGTGTAATAACCACCATCAAACATGGCATTGGTATAGGTTTCTAATGACGCAATATCGTTATCTCGGATTTCGGCAGTTAAAGCAATGCCTAAAGAAGTTGCCCCATCTTGAGCATGTGAAGATAATTGTTCATTGAGATAATCACGAATATTTTCGGTACTGACAATAAAAGTACTGATAAATAAGGTGAAAAAGATCAAACAGATTAAAATAATAATTTGCTTAAATAATGTCATTATAAAACCTCGATCATGTGGTTAGTGTTTCCTTTAAGAGAGTTCTTTGCGCATTCTTTTATTGAGATCAACCCAAAGACGAATTCGGCTACTTTTGCCCACCTTTTTACCCGAATTTTTCTTTTCAACCCATAAACCTTCACCATTAAAGCTATAGACTGGTTTAAGATCTTTTCGTTGATTAGCAGGAAGAATTCTTTTATTGATATTATCTAATACTAATGGCATAGATCTTTTGTTTTTGGTATAAGTCAAAACCATGTGTGCTTGATTGTATTTGATTGCTTTAACATAGTTCAGTTTTAAGCGACTAATGGGAATGCCTAATGCGGATAAGGTGAAATACTTGATAATGGTAAAATCTTCACAATCACCGGCACTACGGAGTAGCGTTTCAACGGGGGTGGCCCAATAATCCTTTTTTTTCCATAATTTTTCATCTGAAACCCAGCGAATTTGTGAATTAAAAAAATTATTCACTAGTTTTAATTTTTCTATTTCTGTTTTGTTTTGGCTTGCATCAACCAGCTTTTTCCAGTTTAAAAAGCGCTTTATAGCTCTATTTCCAAATTTTTGTTGGATCTGTTGTAACTTTTTTTCTGTAAATAAAATTGTTTGTTGTTGCTTGGCATACAGGACAACACTTAAAATTGTCAAGCACAAAAAAAACAGCAAAACGGTAGATGTTTTGTAAAATCTATCAAAATTAATAAGTTGATACATGTTTAATTTTAAGTTAATACTGTTTTTTAGACTTGAGTAAATGGCATTTGGTTATTTTGTTCGATTATGGCATATTTTCTGATAGAATAGCGGAATTTACAATCATTTTTAACTATATCTTAACTATATTCTTTACTATACCTTATCAAATGTATAACTCAGATAATCAATTGCAAGTTGAATCCCTGATGTGTCAACGCGGAGACAAAGTCTTATTTAGCGATTTATCTTTGCAATTAGATAGTGGGAAACTATTATTGCTTGAGGGGAAAAATGGTGCAGGCAAAACCACTTTATTGCGAATTCTATCGGGGCTCAGGCAGGCAGATGAAGGTGAGGTATTATGGAACAAGGAAGATATTCGTGAACTCGGATTTGATTTTTATCAACACGCTTCATTTTTAGGTCATCATAATGCATTAAAGCTTGACTTAACTGCTCAAGAAAATCTTGAGATTAGCATAGCATTAAGTGCAGGTAGTGATATTTCGATTGCTCAAGCCTTGTCGGAAGTCAATTTGTCTGGTTATGAACATGAATTTGTTAATAGTTTTTCAGCCGGTATGTGTCGTAGGTTAGCGATTGCAAAATTATTGGTATTAGATACGCCATTATGGATTTTAGATGAACCTTTTACTTCGGTTGATGTCAAAGGTATAGCGATGATTGAACAACATATTACTAAGCACTTACAACAAGATGGCTTGGTAGTAATGACATCTCACCACCAGGTTAATATTGATCCCGTATATATTAACAACTTACGTTTAAGTTAATTATTTATGGCAAAAACTCGTATTTCTACTTTTAGAGCGTTTTCAGTTATTTTAAAGCGTGATTTGTTATTATCGGTAAGGCACCCCGCAGAAATTATTAATCCCTTATTGTTTTTTGTAATGGTGATTATTTTGTATCCTTTTGCCTTAGGCTCAGATACCCAATTATTAGTGACGATTTCAACAGGAGTCGTATGGGTTTCAGCATTATTATCATCAATGTTATCACTGGATAGTGTGTTTAAATCTGATTATGATGATGGTACTTTGGAAGAAATGATTTTAAGTGCACATCCGACCTCAGTATTAGTTTTGGCTAAAGTTTTAGCCCATTGGTTACTAACGGGCTTACCCTTATTGTTGATGGCACCATTACTGGCTTTAATGTTAGGGATGCCTGATGAAGGTGTTTATATTTTATTTATCAGCTTGTTGTTAGGAACACCGGTATTGAGCTTGATTGGCTCGATTGGGGTAGCGTTAACGGTTAGTTTACGTGGGGGAGGGGTCATCTTGTCTTTGTTAATTTTGCCCTTATATATTCCGGTATTAATTTTCGGTAGTGGTTCTGTAATAAATGCTATTGCTGGTTTAGATGTTGCTGGGCAATTGTATATGTTAGCGGCATTTAGTGTATTAGGATTATTTTTAGCACCTTTAGCCATCGCGGCGGCTCTTAAGATCAGTTTAAGTTAAGCATGATTATAATGCCTAAGCTTAAAATGATGATAGAGTCATCTTTTTCTAAATTTAAATAAATTAAAATAATATGTTTAATGCAATTTGGTCATTTATTCAGCGATTTGCATCGCCCCCTTACTTCTATCGTATCTCTGGAAAAATACAAGCTTGGGCGGCTGTCATTTTTTTATTAACCTTGGTTTATGGTTTGTATGGGGGGTTGGTAACAGCACCAACAGATTATCAGCAAGGTGATAGCTTCCGGATTATGTATGTGCATGTACCAGCTGCTTGGATGTCTATGTTTATTTATATGGTGATGGCATTTTGTGGTGCGGTTGCACTGATTTGGCGAATTAAATTAGCCGACGTGGTTTTAATTTCAAGTGCTCCGATTGGTGCCACCTTTACATTTTTAGCCTTGGTTACTGGTGCTGTTTGGGGCAAACCCATGTGGGGAACTTGGTGGGTTTGGGATGCCAGGCTGACTGCTGAATTAATTTTGTTATTTTTATATTTGGGTATTTTTGCCTTATATAATGCGATTGAAGATAAACGCACCGCATCAAAAGCAGTGGCTATTTTAGTATTAGTGGGGGTGGTTAATATTCCGATTATTCATTACTCGGTAGAATGGTGGGCAACCTTGCACCAAGGGCCAACAGTAACCAAGTTCGACAAACCATCAATTCATATTGATATGTTAATTCCTTTATTGGTAATGGCTGTATCGTTTAAGGCCTTTTATGTAATGAATTTGATGATGAGGGCAAGAACAGAAATTTTAAACCGTGAATCAAATGCTAAATGGGTTAAAAAGATGTTTGTTAATGATGAAAAGCCAGTTTCAGTAGAGTCGGGACAAATGGAGAAGGAAAACTAATGAGTGAATTTTTACATATGGGTGGTTACGCTGCCTACGTTTGGTCATCTTATGCTTTAAGTTTTGTCTGTTTAGGTGTTTTATATGTGGTATCTAAAACAGCAGCTAAAAAACAACAGCAAAAATTAGCGGGGAAATTTCTTCGTGAACAACAAGTGAAGCAAGGTGAAAGTTTATGACGCCAGCAAGAAAAAAACGTTTAACTTTAATTACAATAATGGTGTTAGGAACAGGAATTGCTGTTGCCTTGATTTTAAAAGCCATGGATGAAAACGTGATGTTTTTCTTTTCTCCAACGCAGATTAAAGCGGGTGAAGCCCCACAGAATAAAGCTTTTCGTGTCGGAGGCATGGTTGTTAATGGCAGTGTTGTTCGAGTTCCTGATTCAGTTAAAGTTCGCTTTGATCTCACCGATAATGCTGAAACTGTTACTATCGAATATGAGGGCATATTGCCGGATTTATTTCGTGAAGGTCAAGGCATTATTGCCAATGGGCGTTTAGATGATAAAGGTAACATTATTGCTGATGAAGTATTGGCTAAACATGACGAAAATTATATGCCGCCAGAAGTTATGTCGGCAATGAAAAATGTTGCCCAAAAACCGGTTGATAAAGCAAAGCCTATGACAGCTACCAATAGCAGTGATACAACTGCTGTAAGCAAAAATTACACAGCAAGTGATAATGCGCTGAGATCTGCAAAGGAATATTCTAATGCAGCGACTACTTCAAACAATTTATCCAAAGAAAAATAAGAGAATATCATGATCCCTGAACTTGGCCATATGGCGTTAATTATCGCCTTAGCGATAGCTTGCATTCAAGCTTTTTTCCCTTTGTTTGGAGCGCAAGTGAATAATAGCAGTGCGCTCAGTCAAAAATTAACTAAATTTGCTAGACCTGCGGCCTTGTCGCAAGCCTTGTTTTTAACCATATCTTTTGCTTGCTTAATTTATATCTTTTTGCATGATGATTTTTCTGTCAGATATGCAGCGGCTAACTCGAATACGCATTTACCTGATGTGTTTAAAGTATCTGCGGTGTGGGGAGCTCATGAAGGTTCCTTATTATTATGGGCGTTGACCTTATCTTTATGGGGAGCTGCTGTTAGCTTATTCAGTAAAAGTATTCCATCGATAATGATTGCTCGAGTTTTGGGGGTAATGGCTTTAGTAGGTATTGGTTTTATGTTGTTTTTATTAATAACATCAAATCCTTTTGACCGTTTGTCATTTCCACCTGCAGAAGGTCGTGACTTAAATCCTTTGTTGCAAGATTTTGGCTTAATTATTCATCCGCCGATGTTATATATGGGATATGTTGGCTTTTCTGTGGCTTTTTCTTTTGCTATTGCTGCTATGCTTGGTGGCAAACTAGATGCAGCATGGGCAAGATGGTCACGACCATGGACTAATATTGCTTGGATATTTTTAACCCTAGGTGTCACATTAGGAAGTTGGTGGGCTTATTATGAACTTGGCTGGGGTGGCTGGTGGTTCTGGGATCCAGTTGAAAATGCCTCTTTTATGCCTTGGTTAGTAGGTACTGCATTGATCCACTCCTTAGCGGTTACAGAAAAACGTGGTGCATTTAAAGCTTGGACCGTTTTATTGGCTATTATGGCATTTTCATTAAGCTTATTAGGAACTTTTCTTGTTCGCTCTGGGGTATTAACATCAGTGCACTCTTTTGCATCCGATCCAGGTAGAGGTATTTTTATCTTAATTTTCTTGGCGGTTGTAGTAGGTGGCTCATTGACTCTTTACACTTTTAGGGCGGCTGATATTAAGTCTAAAGTGAGCTTTAAGTTCTTCTCAAAAGAAGGCATGTTGTTACTAAATAATATTGTATTAGTGGTGTTGATGGCGAGTATTTTATTGGGAACATTGTACCCTTTACTGATTGATGCTTTAGGTTCGGGAAAAATTTCTGTTGGACCTCCTTACTTTAATGCTATCTTTGTCCCACTGGGAATTCCTTTAGCAATATTTGTTGGAATTGGTGCCCTAACTCGCTGGAAAAGTGATGATGTTCAACGGATTTTTTCTAAAGTAAATTTGGTAGCGGTTGTTAGTTTGCTATTGGGTATCGGTCTGCCATTACTGCGAGAAGAGCCCTATGAATGGTTAGCAGCATTAGGCATTACCCTTGCTTTATGGGTGTTTTTAACTAGTTTAGTGTGGGTAAAAGATAACAAAGGCAAAGGGATATCAGGTTTGATGAGAATATCTCGTTCTGGTTGGGGCATGACCTTAGGGCATATTGGTATCGCTGTTTTTATTATCGGCGTGAGTTTGACTTCAATGTATAGCGTGGAAAAAGATATTCGCATGGAAATTGGTGAAACTTATCACCTACGTGGATATGACTTTATTTTTCGTGGGGTAACAAGTAAAGAAGGGCCGAATTATACTGCCGTAGTGGGCCATATTGATGTTAACTATGAGGGCAAGCATTATACGAAAATGGAGCCTTCTCGTCGTATTTATCGCGTGCAGACCATGCCGATGACGGAAGCGGCAATTGATCCTGGTTTATCGCGAGATCTCTTTATTGCCATTGGTGAAGATTTAGGTGGTGATGCTTGGAGTTTTAGACTTTATTACAAACCATTTGTTCGATGGTTGTGGTTAGCAGGTATTATTATGGCCTTAGGTGGATTGTTAGCGGCTAGTGATTCGAGGTATTTTAAAATGTTTAGACAAAAAACGGTTTAATACTAGGAGAATATGATGAAAAAGTATATTCCCATTTCTTTGTTTGTTTTGTTAGTTGCTTTATTAGGTTTTGGTTTAACCAATGATCCTAAAGAAGTTCCATCACCATTTATTGATAAATCAGCACCAGAATTTAATAGTTCACGCTTGTATAGTGATGAAAAAATTTCAACATCTATGATGAAAGGGCAGGTGTGGATGCTAAATGTATTTGCATCTTGGTGTCCTTCTTGTCGAAGTGAGCATGATTTAGTCAATTATTATGCTGGAGTTTCCAATATCCCAGTGATAGGTTTGAATTATAAAGATGAGCAAAATGATGCTAAGGATTGGTTAAAACAATTAGGTAATCCATACACTGCTATTGCGCTTGATCCTGAAGGTGATATTGGTATTGAATGGGGGGT
>CAYMMQ010000083.1:8405-10518 GCA_964391585.1 uncultured Ectothiorhodospiraceae bacterium | reverse complement strand
AGCAGCCAGACTCATTAGCTATGATAAAAGTGAAAGCAGGATGTGATTGGTTGTTGCTGAGTGAAAAGAAGTTAAGTAAAAAATGCGTTCAAAAAGATTTTTATCTGGCTAAATATGAAGTGACGCAAAAGTTGTGGCAACAAGTGATGGGAAAAAACCCCTCTCGTTTTGCAAGCTGTGGTGAATTTTGTCCGGTTGAAAATGTGAGTTGGTTTGATATCCAGGAATTTATTCGTAAGCTAAATATCAAAAAAAATAGTCAGTATCGTTTACCTACGGAAATTGAATGGGAGTATGTCGCTAGAGCAGGTAAACAAGAAGCTTACGGCTTTGCTGATAGCGCCGAAAGGCTTTATCAATATGCTAATTTCTGTGATAAACGCTGTGCTAACCCGTGGAAAAACAAACTACAAGATGATGGATTTAAAACCACCGCTCCGATTGGCTCATTCAAGCCTAATGCTTGGGGAATTTATGATATGCAGGGCAATGTGTGGGAGTGGGTGGTAGATAGAGTGATGAGCTCTGATCTTAATAAGCTTCCTCAACATATTTACCTTGGTGGCAGCTGGGGCGATCAAATTGAGCTACTAAAATTAGGCAGTCGGGCAAGTGCAGATGCTGAGTTAAGAGTGAGTGGTATTGGCTTTCGGCTTGCTCTTTCGGCAGAATAAGTTAGTAGTAGGATAAATCAATCCTTTTTAATGACATCAATTAATTTAGTGGCATCTATCAATAAGCAGTCAGGCGAATTGGTGCGTTTAATATAATGCGTCATCAGTTTTGCCTCATCTCCTTTAAATAAAGATTTTAAACTTTCCATTATTTTAAACTGATTTGGCTTAAAATCGATGACTTCATGAATCTCATCAATACGAAGTGCTAAAGCAGGTGTAAGTCCATCTTCCGTCACATATAACAAAACGGCGCGTCTGGCATCAATGATTTGTTCTTTGGCGGCCACAAAATAACGTCTTAATTTTTTTAAGGTTATTTTCTTTTCAAACTCTAAAATTTTTAAGGCTTCATCAATTTTTCCATTGTTGCGTAAATTGAGTAACGTTTCTGCCAGAGCATGAATTCGTTTATGTGGTTCATCAAAATCTTTCATAATCATCATTAAAGTTTCATCACGAGATTTAAATGTTTTATACCAAGAACCAAAGTCACACTTAGATGGATCAGTTTGTTTACTAAAAGTATCTCCCGTTTTAATACTATGCTCTAAAGAGTTAAGCCAATCCAAATGGACCTTTTCTTGCTCTTCAAATATTTTAATTAATTTCCCCCCAGTTTCTGTGCCAGACTCTAGGCGTAAAAAATTTGCAAAATCAATCACTGGTATCGCATGTTCTTGAAACTCAACCATACCAAGTAGGCCATTTTTTTTTGCAGGAAAGCTTTGAATATGACTCAAGTCTTGACTAATGGTTAAAACTTTTGCTATATCAATGGCATAAAGCGTTTCACAAATCCAGAATGTAAATGCACGCAAACCATTAGGGTAGTTGTTGTTTATAGACTCTTCATGTTCTATCACTGTACTACCAATCATAATGAATATCCTTATATCTTAAATAACATGGAAAAATTTAAATTATAACTGCTATAACGTCATAAGATAAAAAATCTTTAGGAATTATTGTTTGAAACTGTAAATCATGTATAATGCCTTGTTTTTTAAAACGATTAAATCTGTTGTTGCTGGGTTGCTTTGCTAAGTGATATTTGACCGTTTTTGCTATAAAAATACAGTATATAGAGTATTTTTAAACTAGCTACAGCATATTTTTATAACAGATTTAGCAACTTTTTTAGCAACTTTTTTGGCAACTATGCTTGCAAACTGGGAATAACCTTTGAAAGATATAAATAAGATTAGAAATATTGCAATTATTGCTCACGTTGATCATGGAAAAACAACCTTAGTGGATGAGCTATTGAAACAATCTGGCACATTCTCAGAAAGAGATAAAACCGATGAGCGCATGATGGATTCTAATGATTTGGAAAAAGAGCGTGGCATAACGATTCTATCCAAAAATACGGCCATTGAGTGGAATGGTTATCACATTAATATAGTTGATACTCCAGGGCATGCTGACTTCGGTGG
>CAYMMQ010000083.1:4596-8305 GCA_964391585.1 uncultured Ectothiorhodospiraceae bacterium | reverse complement strand
GATGTTGATATTGATGGCCCCTTTCAAATGCAGGTGATAAGCCTTGATTATAATACTTATACTGGTGTCATCGGTGTAGGGCGTATCAAAAGAGGCATTATTAAAACGAATAGCCAAGTGGTGGTAATTGGTGTTGATGGCAAGCAAAGAAAAGGAAGAATGTTAAAAATATTTTCCTTTATAGGCCTTGAAAAAGTTGAAGTTGATGAAGCACAAGCGGGAGATATTATTGCATTTACGGGTATTGAGCCTTTAAATATTTCTGATACCTTATGCGATCCTGCATCGCCAGAAATTTTACCCGCTTTAACGGTAGATGAACCAACAGTAACCATGACGTTTCAAGTTAATAACTCGCCTTTTGCTGGGCAAGATGGCAAGTTTGTTACTTCAAGACAGATTAAAGACCGTTTAGATAAGGAATTATTGCACAATGTAGCATTGCGTGTTGAGCAAACGGAAGATCCCGATAAATTTAAAGTGTCAGGACGCGGTGAATTGCATTTGGGTATTTTAATTGAAACCATGCGTCGAGAAGGTTATGAATTAGGAGTTTCTCGCCCAGAAGTAATTTTGCACTATGAAGATGGTAAAACTCTTGAGCCTTATGAAGAAGTGAGCATTGATATTGAAGAACAACATCAAGGTAAAATCATGGAAGAATTAGGCTTGCGTAAGGGGGAGTTAAAAAACATGGTGCCTGATGGTAGTGGTCGTGTGCGTTTAGAGTATACAGTCCCGGCTCGTGGATTAATTGGATTTCAAAATGAATTTTTAACCATGACATCAGGCAGTGGTTTGTTTTATCATAACTTTTCTCATTATGGTCCTTATATTCAGGCGGCTTTATCTAAGCGAAATAATGGTGTTTTAATTAGTAATGGCCAGGGTCCATCAGTTGGATTTGCCTTGTTTAATTTGCAGGATAGAGGACGTTTGTTTATTGGCCCTGGAATTGATATCTACGAAGGCATGATTATTGGTATTCATTCAAGAAACAATGATCTGGTTGTTAATGCATTAAAAGGCAAACAATTAACTAATGTTCGCGCGTCAGGCACGGATGAAAATATTCAATTGGTTCCACCTGTTAAGCAATCATTGGAACAGGCGATTGAATTTATTGATAATGATGAGCTTGTTGAGGTAACGCCAAATTTCATTCGTTTGAGAAAACGTGTTTTGTCTGAAAGTGAGCGTAAGCGCTCTTCTCGCAAGCCTAAAGATGCATAAATATAATCTTAGTAGCTGAAGTAGTTACAAAACAAAACTTAAACTATAAGGGGGAACTTATTTTGTTAACACATCGACTTTTTTCTTTATTCTTAACTTGTTTGTTGCTACTAACAAGCTCAGCATTTGCTGAAGTTGTTAGTCAAAAACGTATTCAAGCCGAGCTTATTTCTTTTTATGATGTTAAAACTCAAGCTTTAACCATTCCCAAGTTAGGCGTAGCTTCAGGTGGTTCAGGTTATGCTTATAGTGTGAATATGAAATTGTTTTCCACTGATCCGGTTGGTTTTGTGGTGTCGAATTTAAGTTTGAGCGGCAATATTGCTGCAGATGAGGAAATTTCTGCTTTGTATAATGCCGATACACACTCTATTTATTTTCCAGTGGTGGTGATTGTGAATGAGGATGGTAGTCAAACAGAACTTCCTGCGGTATCGATAGCTATTGGCGGTGATCCATTTGTTTGGTTTTATGCACCTGCTACGAGTAATACATCAACGACTGCTACAGATACAGGAACCACTGCAACCACAGCAACCTTAAACTAGTTTAAGCTTTTTTTTAAAAAATAAGAATGCCGATAACGTTCTGTAATAAGTGAAAATGCTTATTAATACAGTAAATTTTACAATGATTCTGAATTGCGTTTTGTGCAATAATTAAATCTGGATTACCCACTTTA
This sequence comes from uncultured Ectothiorhodospiraceae bacterium, assembly GCA_964391585.1. Lineage (GTDB taxonomy): Bacteria > Pseudomonadota > Gammaproteobacteria > GRL18 > GRL18 > JADGAU01. The sequence continues at coordinate 6,390 of CAYMMQ010000083.1, read as the reverse complement.
TTAATGCCGTTTCTTAAGCAAGGCTCCTGAAAAAATAATCTCTTTCCAATCAATATTAAGGGGTATTTGATTAATATCGTAAAGCAGTTCAATTACTTCATGATGGTTTTTTGTTTTTAAAAAAAGGGATAAGTTCCGCCAAAATAATATCATTGGTGACAATAATGTTCTTATCAATTAATATTTCTAACTTTACTGAGTTTTTACCACTTACATCACACTAATGATTAAACCCTTATGCTAAAATTTAAAACTATTCCAGTAACCGCGTATGAGCAAAATTGTTCACTATTGTGGTGTGATAAAACAAATAGTGCTGCAGTAATTGACCCAGGTGGTGATATTGATGTGATCATGAGTGAGATCGCAAGTAAACAGCTAAAAGTAAAGCAAATATGGTTAACGCATGGGCATTTTGATCATATTTCCGGGGCGAAGTTATTGGCTTCAAGGTTAGGTAGTGAAATTATTGGCCCACAGGTTGAGGATAAATTTTTATTTGAGATGTTAACAGAACAGTGTGTGCGCTTTAATTTTCCGCGGGTAGATTCATTTTTTCCCGATATATGGTTAAATGACAATGATAGCTTAAGTTTGGGAGAAGAGATGTTTAGCGTTAGACATACACCCGGCCATACTCCAGGGCATATTGTTATTGCCCATGCTGCTAGTCAACACATTTGGGTTGGTGATGTTTTATTTAATAACTCAATAGGTAGAACTGACTTTCCTAGGAGTAATTATGACGAATTAATACGTTCAATTAAAGACAAAATTTTTTCCCTTGGGGATAATTACTCTTTTATTCCAGGACATGGTTCTGGTGGTTTATTGATTACCGAGAGAAAGCATAATCCTTTTTTACAGGATATGCTCTAATAAATAATAGAGCTACTAACAAAGAAATAAATTTAGCGATAAACGATGTGATGAATATAACAAATAAAAAAATTGGCTTCATTGGTGCTGGAAATATGGCATTTAGTCTAGTAGGTGGGACTTTATCAGCGGGTGTAAAAGCAAGTAACATATGGGTAAGTGATAAAGATGAAACAAAAACATCGATGTTTGCTCAAGATTTTAAGGTTAATGCTATTAACTCAAATAAAGAATTAGCGGAACAAGTCGATATAATTATTTTAGCGGTTAAACCACAAGTACTTGAATTCGTGTGCAGGGAAATTGCACAGGTGCTAGAGAAGCATCAACCGATGATTATTTCAATTGCTGCCGGTATTGATACCAATACAATCAATAGATGGTTAGCGCAAAAAAATGAGCTTCCCATTATTCGTTGTATGCCAAATACGCCAGCTTTGGTACAAAGTGGAGCAAGTGGTTTATATGCAACAGCTATAGTAACGGATGAGCAAAAGCAGCTCGCAGAAATTATTCTACAAGCTGTTGGTATATGTTGTTGGGTAGAAGATGAAGGTTTAATTGATGTTATTACCGCACTTTCAGGTAGTGGCCCCGCATATTTTTTTCTGATGATGGAGGCAATGGCGGATGGAGCGATAAGGCTGGGTTTGGATGCTAATATAGCCCAGCAATTTGCCCAGCAAACAGCATTCGGTGCTGCAAAAATGGCATTGGCTAGTACTGATGATATTATAAAACTAAGGCAACAAGTTACCTCACCAGGAGGCACAACTGAGCAAGCAATTGCTTCATTTGAAAGAGCAAACCTGAGAACGATAGTATTTGATGCGATGCAACAAGCCAATGAAAAAGCAAAGCAACTATCAAAACAATTAGCAGGAAATGAATAATATGGATGGATATTTTGCACAG
>CAYMMQ010000083.1:0-4496 GCA_964391585.1 uncultured Ectothiorhodospiraceae bacterium | reverse complement strand
CAACTATCAAAACAATTAGCAGGAAATGAATAATATGGATGGATATTTTGCACAGGCAAGTTCATTTTTGATTAGTACTATTATTGGTTTTTATATTATTTTGTTATTATTACGGTTTTTATTGCAAGTGGTGGGAGCAGACTTTTATAATGCGCTCTCTCAGTTCCTTGTTAAGGTAACAAACCCACTTGTCGTACCGATGAGAAGATATATTCCTGGTTTGTATGGTTTAGATATGTCTACTTTGTTATTGGCTTATCTGCTACAGTGTATTGAAACGGGGGTAATGGTTTTTTTAAGCACGTCTGCTTTTCCTCTAGTGGCTATTTTATGGTTTGCACTAGGGCAATTGTTAGGTTTGTTTTTATATATTTATATGATTGCGATTATCATTCAGGCTGTTATGAGCTGGATAAATCCTATGCAAAATTATCATCCAATTTCTGCGTTAATCTCGCAATTAACTGAGCCTGTTATTCGCCCAGTTAGAAAATTTGTGCCACCTTTTTCGGGAATTGATTTCTCACCTTTTGTGGTACTTATCGTGATAAACTTATTAATTATGCTAATTCCTTTTATTTTTCATTAATTCTTTGCTAAATAACTCTTAGAATAATGGTTTATTAAAAATAAATAGAGGATTTTCTAAAATAATCTGGTATGCTATTAATAATTATGAAGATAATTATTAATAGTACTGTTTGGTATTAAATGCAGTTTTCTGGGACGATTTTTATAGCAAATATGACAGTTAATCACTATACCCCAGATGCTTGGGATCTTAAGATAAGAACTTTATAAATAAAGCTTTAAGCTCAGTTGAGATTTTCAATGATTGTGAGTATATTGGATAAAGTAGGTTTTGAAAATGGCAGAATCGTCAACAGAAGATAAAAAATTTTTAGAGAAAATTGAAGCGTTTGGCCAATGGCGAGAGCGTTTGGTCGTTTCAATAAAGGGGTTTCAGTCGTGGTTGGAAACAACAGGCCTTGATGATTCAGAGCAAAGTTTAAAAATCTATGAAATTTTACAAGCTTTGCGACATGATAGGCTTATTCTTGCATTTGTTGGTGAGTTTTCTCGTGGTAAAACCGAACTCATCAACTCAATCTTTTTTTCAAAGTACAAAAAACGTCTTTTACCAAGTGAGGCAGGGCGTACTACCATGTGCCCAACTGAAATTTTCTTTGATGAAGATAATCCTAAACCCTACCTGAAATTATTACCCATTGAGTCACGCTTAGAGAGCACTAGCTTATCAGAGCATCGTAAAGAACTAAATAAGTGGGTACATATTAATTTAAATGATTCATCATCAGAAAGTTTGATTGAGTCGTTTGCCCAGATTACCGACAGGAAAACAGTCTCAGTAACTGAGGCGATACGCTTAGGTTTAGATGATGCCACATATGATGATGAAGGAAATAGCAAACCTAAAGATGCTCAAGTGGAAATTCCTGCATGGCGTCAGGCCTTAATTAATTTTCCACACCCATTTTTACAACAAGGTTTAACTATTTTAGATACTCCAGGACTTAATTCTTTGGGAAATGAGCCAGAGTTGACTTTAAGCATGTTGCCAAAAGCACAAGCAGTGGTATTTGTATTAGGTGCTGATACAGGTGTGACTCGTTCGGATATGGATATTTGGCAAGAGTCTTTACGTAGCTTTAGAAGAAAAAGAACCAAAAGTGGTCTTATTGTTGCCTTGAATAAGATTGATAGTTTGTGGGATGCTCTTAAGACAGAGGCTGAAATTTCAGCAGTGATTAAATCACAACGTGCTAATACAGCAAAAACCTTGGTTATTGATGAATCGCAGGTTATTGGTGTATCTGCCCAAAAAGCATTGCTAGCAAGGGTTAAAAGTGACAATGACTTATTAGTTAAAAGCAATATATTGGAAATTGAAAAGATACTTGCCCAAGATATTATTCCGCAAAAAGAACAATTAGTTAAAAATACCTTATTGTCTGATCTAAAAGAAATCATGGTAAATGATAAAAATATTATTTTAGAAAAATTCAAATCGGTTAAAAGTCATGTTGATGAATTATCTTCTTCGCGTGGCAAAAATGAAGACATAGTGAAACAGCTGCTTGAAAAAACACGGCTTGAGCAAGGTAATTATAAGAAAAACATGGATATCATGAGTGATAGCCGTAAAAAAATTGACAACCAGTTTAAGCAGTTAGTGAATATTATTAGTTTGGATAAATTAGACCAGTTAGTTTCTACAACAAGGGATTCCATGAAAGGAAGCTGGACTACTCCGGGTATTAAAGAGGCGATGAAAATTTTTTTTGAGGGTATTCAAACCATCACCGATGAGTCTGGTAAACAAGTTGACCTCACTAATCGGCTTATTGGCTCGGTTTATAAACGCTTTAGTGATGAAAGTGGTTATAACTTATTAAATGCCCCAAGCTTTCAAATTAGCAAACATATTGATGAAGTTGAAAAATTACATAAAGAAGCGGATGAGTATAGAACCAGTGCTAAAACAACGATGACAGAGCAAAGCTTTGTAATTAAAAATTTCTTTATTACCCTAGTAAGCCAAGCTAGAAATATATTTTTCATTTTTAATCAAGAAGTACATGAATGGCAAAAATCTACTTTGTCACCTCTGGCAAAACAGTTAAAATCTCAAAAAAATGAAGTGAATAAACGAGTTGAAGAGTTAAAGCAAATTTCTGAGTCAAAGCAATCGATCGATGTGCAAGTTAAAAAGACCAAACAAGAAGCCTTGCTTTATTTTACTCAGGTCAAAGAGATTGATGGTTTGATTGCTGTAATGGAAGGCAAAAAAGCCAAATAGTTCTTATTCCCCATGATCGGATTATTACAACGGGTTAAAAAAGCCCAGATCGATGTTAAAAATAACACGATTGCCCAGATAAACCAAGGCTTGTTATTATTTATTGCCATTCAAGCAACTGATGGTGAAGAACAACTTCACAAAATGACGCATAAAATTATCAACTACCGTGTTTTTGCAGATGCTAATGATAAAATGAATCTTAGTGTAGCAGATATCAACGGTGACATCTTATTAGTTCCCCAATTTACTCTTGCCGCTGATACCAATAAAGGTTTACGCCCCAGTTTTAGTTCCAGTGCAAACCCCGATTTTGCGGAGCAACAATTTTTACAATTAACTCACCTTGTCAAAGAGGCATTTCCCTGTACTCAAAGTGGTCAATTTGGAGCTGATATGCTAGTTTCCTTGATTAATGATGGTCCTGTGACCTTTTCTTTTTTTATCAAATGATAAACACAGATGTGCTTATCATTGGCGCCGGCGCTGCTGGACTAATGTGTGCACAAACTGCTGGAGGAAGAGGGAAAAAAGTGATCGTTCTTGATCATGCTGATAAAGTCGGGAAAAAAATACTCATTTCTGGCGGTGGTAAATGTAACTTTAGTAATCTAGATGTCTCAGCGGAAAATTATATTTCCCAAAATCCTCATTTTTGTAAATCTGCCCTCAGCCGCTTTAGCCCTTATGATTTTATTGATTTATTAAATCAGTATCATATACCTTTTGTAGAAAAAAAAATGGGCCAACTTTTTTGTGCAAACTCGGCTAAAGATATTGTTGATATGTTAGTCAACAAATGTGCTGTATCTCAAGTTGATATTAGGCTGTCTGAATCAATCAATGAGGTACAAAAGGTTAATAATGTTTTTATCGTTAGCTCGACTGAGCAGCAATATAAAACAAAGTCATTAGTTATTGCCACAGGTGGCTTATCAATTCCTAAGATGGGTGCAACAGATTTGGGTTATCGTATTGCCAAACAATTTGGATTAAAAATCATCGCAACTCAGCCAGCGCTAGTTCCTTTGTTATTAGATGAAAAGTTATTAGCTAATAGCAAAGTTTTAAGCGGTATTTCGGTTTATGCTCAAGTCTGTTGTCAGGGAGTCTGTTTTAAAGAAAATATTTTATTTACTCATAAAGGGTTGAGTGGTCCAAGTATTTTACAAATCTCTAATTATTGGCAGCTTAATGATGTTTTAACGATTAATATATTACCTGATATGGATTTGATGCAGCAACTGCGGGATTGGCAAAAACAACGTCCTAAGGCACAATTACAAACATTGTTGGCTGAAAAATTGAGTAAACGCTTGGTCAAACACTTTTTAACCGATATTAAAGCAGATCAAGCCATTTCTCTTTTTAATGAAAAGCAATTACAACAAATTGGTCAAACTTTTCAAAACTGGACCGTTTTACCCGTAAAAACACAAGGATTTCGGATAGCAGAAGTGACAAAAGGGGGGGTTGATACTCATGAAATTTCATCAAAGACATTTGCAAGTAAGCAACATCCTAATTTATTTTTTATTGGTGAAGTTTTAGATGTCACTGGCTGGTTAGGAGGTTATAATTTTCAATGGGCATGGTCATCAGCTCATAGTGCAGGTTTATATGTCTGATATTGTGTAGTGACAATAAAGTTTTTAGGCTTTGTTGAATCTTGTAA
>CAYMMQ010000082.1:0-10636 GCA_964391585.1 uncultured Ectothiorhodospiraceae bacterium | reverse complement strand
TTTTTACTCAGCAAGATATTATTAATGGTTACCTCATTGCTTGGTAGACAATTATCTTTAAATTAATAAGGGATCATCATGAAAAAATTACCATTAACAAGAATAACAGCATTTTGTATACTTATTTTTGCGACTATTTTTATTTCATCTCCTGTATTAGCAGCGACAAAAAAAATGACTGTACAGCAAATGAAAAAGAAAATTAGCGAGCAACAAAATACCATAGACTTATTAAAACTTAAACTAGGCCGTTGCAGTGGTCAAGGTTATAGTGGTAAAAGCTATCAAGAAGGCAACTTAGCTCCAGCCATAGACGCCCCACCCAATCTAAAAGCGGGTGAGCAGATGATGAGTTTTCCTTAAAAAGCAAACCAAGCTTGCTGGTAGGCAACAAACAAAATTAACCAAGAAAAAATACCAGCAACAACATCGTCAAGCATAATTCCCAAGCCACCATGAACATACTGATCTAACCAACTGATTGGCCAAGGCTTGAAAATATCAAAGCACCTAAATAAGATAAATCCTAATACAATATACTGCCAACTACAGGGTAAAAATAGCATGGTAATCAAGAACCCTGCTATTTCATCCCACACAATGCCTGAAAAGTCATGTACTTTTAAATCATCAGAAACTCGCTGGCATATAGGGATCCCAACGATAACAATCAGCAATGTTGCCAACACATATAAAGTCGTTGATAAATTCAAAACCAATAATAAATATACGGGTATTGCGGCTAAAGTACCAAAAGTTCCCGGTGCAAATGGTGCTAAGCCACTACCAAATCCAAATGCTAAAAAATGAAATGGATCAGACCAAACCTTATGATTTGTTTTTATTTTAGAATTTTTTTTATCCTGTTCACCCTGCAAAATGATTGTATCCCAACGTTAAGTTATCGATTAAAACTCCTGCTAATGTAGATACTTCACCCTGTGTATTGTACAGTTTTAGTTGTGGTTTTTTAGTCATTTCGCCAATAACATAAAAACGTGCTGACAGCTTTTGTTGTTTTTGCATTTTTTCCCAGTCTGAAGCGGCTATGGTAAAACATAATTCATAATCATCCCCTCCAGTTAATGCTAATAATAAAGCTTGTTCTCTCTCTAAAGGAGATAAACAATCCGCAATAGGAATTTGCTCAAGATTAAGACTTGCCCCACAACCACTTTGTTGCATAATATGACCTAAATCGGCTAATAATCCATCGGAAATATCAATGGCACAAAAGCTATATTGTTTAATTATCTGCCCGAACTCAATACGAGGCTGAGGGCAATTTAAGGCCTGAATGGCTTCTTTTTGTTGCTGTTCACTAAAACTTGAATTTGCTATTTTTCCTTGAATTAATTGTAAACCCAAAGCCGCTGCACCTAAAACTCCAGTCACAACAATTAAGTCATTTTCATAGGCTTTACTTCTTAGTAATGCATTTTCTTTATTCCCATAACCATGCACTTGTATGGTTATCGCTAATTGTTCTGAACGACAGGTATCGCCTCCAATAAGTGAAATTTGATATTGATTGGCTAAGGCATACAAGCTTGAAGAAAATTCTTGTAACCAATTTTCATCCACCCACTGAGGCAAAGCCAGCACTAAAGTAAACCACGCGGGTTTAGCCCCCATAGCAGCGAGATCACTCAAATTAACCGCTAATGCTTTGGTCGCAATATCTGCAGCACAAGTGTTTGAAGGAAAATGTACCTCAGAAATCAAGGTATCTGTAGAAAAGAAAAGCTGTTGAGCGGGAATAGGAGCGACAATTGCACAATCATCACCAACACTAAGAACAATATCGGAAGTTAAAACTTGTTGATTAAAAAATTGCTTTATAAGAGAAAACTCATCATTTTTTTTTTGATTTGAAGTCATTTATTTGCGTTTTTTCACTTCTTCTGCTCTGATTTTTTCAGCGACTTTATCTAAGATTCCATTAATAAAACGATGGCCATCTTCTGCACCGAATGTTTTACTTAGCTCAATAGCTTCATTAATAATTACTCTATAAGGTACTTCTTTTTTATACTGTAGTTCATAACAAGCTAATAATAAAATCGCTTGCTCAACCGGATCAATTTGACTAAATGGTCGAGATAAAAAATCTATCACCACATCAGCCAAACTCGGTTGATGTACTACACTCCCATGTAAAACATCTTGAAAATAAGGGAAGTCAACATTATCCATGTCATGACTAACAATAAATTGTTGTTCAATTTCATCGGCACTATGTTGAGTCATTATCCATTGATAAATGGCTTGTACCGTATATTCTCTTGCTTTAGAACGTGGATTCATAAGGCTTCACTCCATGTATTCGTCAAAAGGTTATTGTCAAATCTTTTGTAGTAAGTTTACCATTTCTATCGCTGAAATGGTTGCTTCATGTCCTTTATTTCCAGCCTTAGTTCCTGCTCGCTCAATCGCTTGCTCGATGGTATCAACCGTTAACACGCCAAAAGCCACAGGGATATCATTATCCAAAGAAACATGCGCAAGGCCTTTTACATTTTCACTGGCAACAAAGTCAAAATGAGGGGTTCCACCACGAATAACAGCACCTAAAGCAACAATAGCTTGATATTTTTTTGATCTTGCCATACGTTGTGCTGCCAATGGGATTTCCATAGCTCCAGGTACTCTTACAATTTCAATATTATCTTCACTGCCACCATGACGTAAAATGGTGTCAATTGAACCACTGAGTAATGATTCTACGATAAAACTATTAAATCGACTCACAACAATGCCAAATTTTACATCTTGAGCCGTTAAATTTCCTTCCTGAGTTTTTATTGTCATAATCATATATCCATTACATTTTAGTATTTTAAAGGGTTAACTTGACTCTTGTCCTGTATAATATTCCACAACTTCCAAACCAAAACCCGATAAACCGTGAATTTTTTTCGGTGATGACATCACTTTCATTTTTTTAACCCCAATTAATTTTAAAATTTGGGCGCCAATTCCATAGGTACGCAAATCATCAGCATAAGTTTTGTCTTCGCTATCATCTTTTTTTACTTGTCGATAACCATCAACCTGATGAATAATATCTAAGCTACTGACTTGATTTCTCAGAATAACCACTATACCATTTTTTTGTGCAGAAATTCTTTTTAAAACATCATCTAATGGCCAACCACAGCTTGATAATTGTGTTGGTAATATATCACAAATAGGGTTTTCCATATGAACACGGACCAAAACAGGCTCATTTTCCTCTATTTCACCTTTAACCAAAGCTAAATGTACCTGCTGACTTAGCGCATCCTGAAAGGCTAATAAGCGAAAATCACCATGTTCTGTCGGCAAAACACATTCACTCACTTTATCAACAGTGTATTCATTTTTTAAACGATACTCTATTAGATCAGCAATGCTACCAATTTTTAATTGATGTTTTATGGCAAATTTTTCCAAATCAGCCCGTCTTGCCATTGAACCATCATCATTTAGGATCTCGACAATCATTGCTGCTGGTTCAAGTCCTGCAATTCTTGCTAAGTCACAACCAGCTTCCGTATGACCTGCTCGTGTTAACACGCCACCATCTTGTGCCATCAGTGGGAAAATATGTCCTGGTTGCACAATATCTTCATCCTTAGCATTTTGAGCAACTGCATCCTGAATTGTTTTTGCACGATCGGCTGCTGAAATTCCAGTGGTCACACCATTAGCCGCTTCAATTGATACGGTAAAATTGGTTCCATGCTGGGCATTATTCGCACTCACCATTAGCGGGAGCTTTAATTGCTCACATCTTGATCTTGTCAGGGTTAGACAAATGAGTCCACGACCATACATTGCCATAAAGTTAACATCTTTTGCACTCACTTTAGATGCTGCCATAAGCAGATCACCTTCATTTTCACGATCTTCATCATCAACAATTACCACCATTTTACCTTGGCGTATATCATCTATAATTTCTTTTGTTGTATTAAATTCCATAAAACCTTTTTAATTTAAATAAATCCATTTCTTGCCAACATTTCAACTGTCAAAACATCAACCTTATTTTCAGCTGTGGCATTTTCTCCAGTAGCTATAGATGCTCGATCAGCTAATAATAATCGTTCCAAATAACGTGCTATAATATCAACTTCCAAATTAACTTCATCTCCAGCCTTGTATTGTCCCATAATGGTATTTTCTAATGTATGTGGAACAATATTTAATTCAAACACGCAACCATCAACTTTATTAACAGTTAGACTCACCCCATCAACAGTAATAGATCCCTTAGCTGCAATATATCGTGCTAAAGCTGCTGCAGCTTTAATGGAAAATTGAACCGAGCGGCCAACATCTTTGCGCTGCACAATTTCACCAATACCATCAACATGACCACTAACGATATGCCCACCCAAGGGACTAGATGCTAGCAAGGCTTTTTCTAAGTTAACTTTAGAGGTGGTTTTGATTTTCTTAAAAGCGGTTTTAGCTAAAGTCTCTGCAGAAACATCTGCCCAAAAACCATCATTTAATAATTCCACAACAGTTAAACAAACGCCGTTAACGGCAACACTATCGCCAAGTTTGAGGTTTTCTAAAGATAAATCTCCCGTTTTTATATAAAATCGACTATCCACGCCAGATGAGCTATGTGTTGCAATTGAGCCAATTGCTTGAATGATCCCAGTAAACATATCTATATACTATTAACTTAAGGTTGTTTAAGAAAGCTCTTAACGTAAATGGAGATTATAACAAGCTTTTGATGCTGGTAACAGATTGATAAACAGCTTGATCTGCTTTAAATCCCCCTCAATCCCCCTTTACAAAAGGGGGAAGCAGTGCCATACCCTTTACAAAAGGTGAAGCAGTGCCATACCTTTTACAAAAGGTGAAGCAGTGCCATACCTTTTACAAAAGGGGAAGCAGTGCCATACCTTTTACAAAAGGGGAAGCAGAGCCATACCTTTTACAAAAGGTGAAGCTGTGCCATACCATTTACAGAGGGGGAAATATTGTATGTAGAGCAAGAGGAAAGTTCTACGATTATTTTCTATTTAGTCTAGTTAGGAGCAAGTTGCTTAATTACCCGATCAAAAACTTGATGAGCCAAACTATCTAATGCGGTAAACATTTCATATTCTGCTAAATTAGCGACTTGAGATCGTACTGCCGCTCTAATTTCTTTATCTGATCGATGAGCCATGATCGAACGCATCCCTTTTTTCATACATTCCATATGTGAATACATCACAACACTTCCCATTGTCTGGGCACTAAAGAAAATATGATAATTCAAATTTGGACTATCTATTAGTTCAATCAATACCATTTCACGTGAATCAACACCATCTGAACCAAAAAACTTCATGGTGGTAATAATTTCTTTTTGAGTTACCCGAATATTAGGAAAACTAGCCGCTTCAAAACCAGATTTAATCAGAGCATAAAACTCGTCTTTTTTTCCTGTCACATCATCATAAATATAAGTACAAGTTGAATCCTCAAATATTGATTCATAATCAAAATTTTCCATTCTCTATCTCCTAGTTAAAGTTTTGGCTTTCGATAAGTATTTATCATTTGTTGTCATTATTCAAGTAATAAAAAATAATTTTCAAATATCAAAAACGTTTGTATCACTTTGTGATGTAGTTGTATTTTTATCCGTTTAAGTTCTGATATAATCCATTCAATGTAATTTATTCTATATAGGTGCTTTTTATGCAACCCCATCTCATGCTATTTATACCTGTTAAAAAACTCTTTTTATTAACAACATTTGCTTTTATTTTCGGCATTATTTTATCCCCATCAAAAACATTTGCTACTAATAATGAACCACTAGGCAATCTATCATCCATTTCTTATCAAATTATTAATGACTATCAAGGCTTTTATTCCTTTGACAGATTAAGCAGATTAGGCATTGGTTTTGGACTTGGAGCAGTCATTGCTAATACCTCTATTGATCAAAATATCCAAGATAATTACCAGCAAGATATTCGTAACACCACAACGGATGACTGGGCTAAAACAGCCAAAAAATTGGGTGAAAGTAAATATTTATTACCACTTTCAGTATTATCTGCGGGTATTCACTTCTTTGATGACGCATCTTCTGTTGGTAACTGGGGGATGCATGCTACTCGTGCTTATATCGTTGGTGTACCAGCGGTTGCACTAATGCAACGTGTAACAGGTGCTTCACGACCTGGAGAAAAATCCCATCAATCTGACTGGAAGCCATTTGAAGACTCTAATGGCGTCAGTGGACATGCATTTGTTGGCGCAGTTCCCTTTTTGACCATCGCCAAAATGAATGATAACAATCCTATTATTAAGTATGCCGCTTATGCAGCATCATTTGCCAGTTCTTGGTCAAGAATCAATGACAATGCACATTATTTTTCTCAAGCGGCTTTAGGATGGTATATGGCTTTTGAATCGGTTGATTCGGTTTTTGATGCTGATAAAAGGAATAACAACATCAGCTTTGCTCCAATGTTCTTAAAAGATGGTTATGGGCTCTCTGCACAAATTCATTACTAATATTTGTAGCTAAAGACTATAACGGTATATTTTCCCCAAAGAAATAACGATAATTAGGCAAGGCATTAATAATATCCTGTCCATAACGCTTAGTCATCAAGCGTTTATCAAGCAATACAATAGTGCCACTATCGCTTTCTTTACGAATAAGACGACCACAAGCCTGAATCAATTTAATGGTAGTTTGCGGAACAGTCACTTCAAAAAAGTGTTTTCGTCCTTGAGTTATCATCCATTCTGATAAAGTTTCATCAATAGGATTATCCGGCACACTAAAAGGCAATTTACAGATCACCACACATTCACAATATTCTCCGGGTAAATCGACCCCTTCAGCAAAACTGGCCAAACCAAAAATAACACTGCCCTGTTGCTTATTAATCCGTTTTTTATGTTCTTTAATAATTTCCTGTTTATTGCTTTTACTTTGAGTGAGGATCAGATCTTGCCACTGTTTATCCTTTTTAAACAAAATATACTCAATATCATTAAGTTGTTTATTAGAGGAAAACAACACTAAACTCCCTTTGTTTCGATCAATATATTGCTGTAAGAAATCAGCGACTTCAGCGGTATGTTCATCACTATTTTGACTGGGTTCAAACTGGAGCGGTGGTATATAAAAATTCACTTGATTAAAATAATCAAAGTGACTAGGGATACAACAACACATCCCATTAATACCACTATATTGCTGAAATAAAGAAAAGTTACCATTTACAGCAATGGTTGCCGAAGTAATAATCGCAGCAAAACATTGTTGCCAAACCAAAGCTTGTAATTCTTGCGCTGGCAACACAGGGCTACAAAATAAATTAACATCAAACTCTGCCCCAGCTCCAGATTCAGCGCTATTTTCATGATGAAAAACTTTGACCAGCCATTTAGCTAATGGTGGTTTTGCCAAATCTGTTTTCTCAGCACTATAACGCTGTAACAAAATCAGGTGTGATTCAATACGAATTAAGCTACTTTGTAATAATTGTAAAATCTGCTGAGCGTTACTATCTTCTTTAGCTTGACTCAGATCATCATCAATTTTCTGACTAAAAAAATCTTTACATTGCTCAATAATTTTATAAAAACTTGCTAGAATTTGTTTTAAAGCTAACATAGGTACATGATAAGCCTGATCCACCACCCCATTAGGGAAACGGTAAATTAATAAAGTATCTTTTTTATTTTTTTTGCTCACAAACTCTATATTGTTATCCAATAATTGCACTAATTCCCGACTATACTCTTTACATTCTAGCAACATATCGGGTAGTTTACTGATCGCAGAAGCAATAGATGATGGCAGTTCAGTTTCGATGACTTTTAGGCTTTTTTGCAATTGCTCTAACCAGTCAATCGAACTTAACAATTGCATATTATGACTAAAATGTTGAATCGCTTTATCGGGTAGGTGATGGCCTTCATCAAAAATATAAATACTTTCAGCGGGCGGTGGTAAAATTGCACCACCTCCCATCGCTAAATCACTCATCACTAAATTATGATTCGCAACAATAATATCTGATTTAAACACATTCTCACGAGCTTTATAAAAAATACAGGCATTATAATCTGCACAGCGTTTACCACTACATGAAGTATGATCTGAGGTGACCGCAAACCAACTGGCATGATCAATGATTTTATCCCAATCATCTCGTTCGCCATTCCACTTATTACTACGAAGTTGCTGATCAAACTTGCGATATAAATCCAGATCAATTTTGTTGTTAAATCCACTATCGTTATTGATAAAGTCTAAATCTAATGTGCTTTGATTCGGATCATCTTTTGCGGTTAAAAATTTTTTCAACAAGCTTAAGCAAATATACCGCCTTCGCCCTTTTGCTAGGGTAAAAGAGAACTCTAAAGAAGTGGAACGTAAGACTTCGGGCAAATCCTTAAACACAATTTGCTCTTGTAACGCAATCGTTGCGGTCGATAAGATGATTTTTTTATTCAGTTTTTTAGCCACTGGAATCGAGGGGATTAAATAACCTAATGTTTTACCCGTTCCTGTTCCTGCTTCAATAATAGATATTTTTTCATCCACACTGGAGTCTGCAGTTGTTTTACTCAGGTTTCTCGCTATTTCAGCGATCATTAACCGCTGCCCATAACGTGCTTGTAATTGATTATTGCTGAGAAATTCTGAATAATTTGCTTGAATTTCTTGTTTTAAGGCATCGTCTAACAAATTTTTGACCTGAATAATGAGTAAAAATAATAGTCATCTTAGCATAATGATGATGGCAAAATAATTGTTTTTAAAGAAAAGCAGAAATATTGTATAATCGTTGCTTTATTATTAGGTCATGCTGGAGAAAAACATGTCAGTTGCAAAAAAACAGATCAAAAAGGTGGTACTTGCCTATTCTGGAGGTTTAGATACCTCTATCATTTTAAAATGGTTACAAGATGAATATGGCTGTGAAGTGGTTACTTTTACTGCCGATCTCGGCCAAGGTGAAGAATTAGAACCCGCTCGTATAAAAGCTCAAAAAGCTGGCATTAAAGAAATCTATATCGATGATTTACGAGAAGAATTTGCTCGAGACTTTGTTTTCCCCATGTTTAGAGCCAATACCATTTATGAAGGCGAATATTTATTAGGTACGTCTATCGCAAGACCGCTGATTTCTAAGCGTTTAATTGAAATCGCCAATGAAACCGGTGCCGATGCTATTGCTCATGGCGCAACAGGTAAAGGGAATGATCAAGTGCGATTTGAACTGGGTGCTTATGCACTTAAACCGGATGTTCATGTTATTGCACCTTGGCGTGAGTGGGATTTAAACTCTCGTGATAAATTAATGCAATATGCAGCTGAGCATGGCATTGAGGTTGAAAAGAAAAAAAATGGCAAATCCCCCTATTCAATGGATGCCAACTTGTTACATATCTCCTATGAAGGTGATATCTTGGAAAATCCTTGGAATGAACCTGAAGAAAGCATGTGGTTATGGACAAACTCTCCTGAAAATGCTCCTGACAGCCCATGTTATCTTGAGCTAAGCTTTGAAAAAGGTGATATTGTTGCTATAGATTCTCAAAAGATGACAGCTGCCCAAGTGATGGCGTATTTAAATAAAACCGCCGGCGAACACGGCATAGGACGCACAGATATTGTGGAAAACCGTTATGTTGGCATGAAAGCACGTGGTTGTTATGAAACACCAGCGGGCATGGTGATGCTAAAAGCCCATAGAGCAATGGAATCATTAACGCTAGATCGTGAAGCCGCTCATCTTAAAGATGAATTAATGCCACGTTATGCCTCCTTAATTTACAATGGTTATTGGTGGTCACCAGAAAGAGAAATGTTGCAAACGATGATTGACCAGTCACAACAAGTGGTTAATGGCGATGTTAGAGTCAAACTATACAAGGGCAATATCACCATCGTTGGTCGTCGCTCTGCAACAGATAGTTTATATGACGATAGTATTGCCACTTTTGAAGATGATCAAGGTGCGTATAATCAAAAAGATGCGCAAGGCTTTATCAAGCTAAATGCTTTACGTTTGCGTACTGCGGCTAAACTTAAGGCAAAATAATCGTAACCGGAAGAGGCACTTGCAAAATTAAGGTTTTTGCTTCAGATCAAGGCGAAAATATGCTGAAAAATGGAGTTTATATGAATAAATGAGTATTTGCAGCTTATTTTTAACGCAGAAATGATGTAAAAGGATAATTTTGCAGGTACCTCGGAACTAAAACATATACCCCCATATAGTTCTTACCTTAGTCGACATTTTCAATAATTGTGGGTATATATGAAAAACATAATGGATTTTTACCCACTCTTTAGCCACTTCTTTTGAATGCCCCCAAATTGATTGCGAAGTTAAATTGGGTGCTAAAGTACTATAATACGCCCCTAAACTTTAAATATTTCCCATTCTCACCATTAAAAATAGTAATTTTAGTAAAAAACAAAAATATCTGCAAAATATAATTGACAAGAGCAGGTGTCAAACTTATAATACCCGCTCTTTTAATGACTCAGTAATGATTTAACTTTTCTGAACATTAGAATGTCTAAGGTCCCCATCGTCTAGAGGCCTAGGACACCGCCCTTTCACGGCGGTAACAGGGGTTCGAATCCCCTTGGGGA
>CAYMMQ010000081.1:1652-10643 GCA_964391585.1 uncultured Ectothiorhodospiraceae bacterium | reverse complement strand
CTTGTGACTAACGACTTTCATTTTCTACCAATAACAACCCTGCCCCTATAATTCCTATTTCCCAAACTAAATTACATGATATACTTTAACCCCCTCCACATTTCTCATTCGGGCAAGGCCCTCTTCAAGACTTAGCAGCTTTGGCCAAAAATCGATCCAGATTATTCGCAAAAGCCTGTCTATCTCCCTGACTCAAAGGTGCAGCCCCCTTACTATGAATGCCGCTAGAACGCATGGTATCCATAAAATCGCGCATATTCAATTTTACCTTGATGGTATCTAAACTATACATTTCCCCACGCGGATTTAATGCATTCCCGCCTTTTTCTAGCACTTCTGCCGCTAAGGGAATGTCAGCGGTAATCACTAAATCACCCTTTTGTACATGTTTGACGATTTCATTATCCGCCACATCAAAGCCTGAAGCCACGCGTAACATAGTGATATTGGCTAAAGCAGGTGTTTGAATAAACTGATTGGCGACCAAGGTTATCTGTATGCCGGTTCTTTTAGCCGCACGAAATAATATCTCTTTAATCAATACTGGACACGCATCGGCATCTACCCATATCTGCATTATTATAAATACGCAATTAAAGCCGCTGTAACGGCTACATTTAAAGATTCAACCCCACGATTCATTGGGATCAGATATTCTTGTGTCGTTAACTGAGCAAGCTCCTGACTGACACCATCATGTTCATTACCTAAAATAAACACTTCTTTTTTATTGGCTTGCCGATTAAACAGGGAATCATCAGCTTGTAAAGACAAGGCATAAATCTGTGCATTATCTTGTTTTAATAGCTTTAACACCGGTACTAAGGTCTGACAATAAAAAATATTGATTTTAAATAGGGTACCAGCACTGGCTTTAATCACTAAAGGAGAAATCTTAGCACTATTATTTTTTGGTAAAATAATACCATCAATCTTACCTGCAGCTGCAGAACGAATAATCATACCCAAGTTTTGTGGATTATGAATGCCATCTAATGCCAAAAGACGATAGCTATTTTTACTATCATTTATAATATCTCGCCCATCAATATAGCTTGGTGCTTCAATATCAGCTGCCACCCCTTGATCTTGTTTACTATTTTTTGAAATTCGCGATAAAGCTTTTTTATCATGATAAACAATAGGGATTTTTCTTTGTTTTGCTAACTCAACAATAAGACGTAAACTATTTTCATTTTTATTACTATTAGCAAGATGTAATTTATGAATATTTATTTTACTATTTTGTAACACTTCTAAAACTACATTTCGCCCATACAAGGTAATCAATTTATCAAAAAAATCTCTTTTTTGTTGATAAGCTAAGCTATTTCCTGTTTGTAAAAACTGCTTGTTCATAAGCTGACAAAGCGTTGCAGTTTTTTATTGATCACCTTAGACATATATTGATATACCGCTTTGCTATACTTATAACCCCCATGACTTTTAACCTCTTTTTTACAATTCACCACAAAAATATTTTTAGTTCTATTATGAATATAAGCTTTATCTTCAGGGCCCAATAAGCCTAAAGCATTATCAAATGCTGCAATTTTATAGACCATTGCTAAAACAGCATCTTTTTTAGAGTGAAAAATACAGCAACGTTGCATTTTTTTCACCGAGTCAGCAAACTCCTCACCTTTTTCAAAGCATTCATTATCCACAGCGGCCGCCATACAAAAATAATTACGAACTAAATTATTCATCAGCGACTGTTTTAAAGCTTTTAACACCAACCTTGCACCTAAACTATGAGACATGATATCAACGCAAACTCCTGCTCGAACAAAATCTTCTAATAAAAATCGAAATCGCCTAGCAACTGCATTAGCTCTGCGTTTGGAACTCCACCATTCCATACGATGATCGCCACCCGGCCACGAGTACCCCATCACTATATCGTATTCACCCGCTAAATGCTGCTCAACATGACTTTTTATCACCGCATAAGCATCATTGACTTCATCTTGTTCATTATTATAACCATGTACTAATATTAAAATGCGTTTATCTTTAATTTCATCTAAGAGTTGTGGCATAGAAATATTGCGAACAATTTGATCATTATTAAGATGAACTTCCCTGCAATCATGTCCACTGACTTTTAATCGATCTGGATCTGTAAAATCTTGTCTTGCACTTATCATTAACATATTTTATCTCCCCCAATTATGATGTTTGTTATTCAATATAGTGCTTTAACTGTGAAAACTCCTCTAAAAATAAGGAAAAATCACTCTCCAGCTGTTCCCATTGCTCACTTTTTCCTGCCACTTCAAGTGCATAACAAACATCAGCTAATTGATTAGCCCCGACAGTACGAGCCGAAGATTTCAGCTTATGTCCTAAAAAAGATAGTTGCTGCATATTTTTCTCAGTAAATGCCAGCTCCAAGTCATTTTTGATATTTTCAGCTTGTATTAAAAATTTTTTTAACATCTGCTGATGCTTTTGCGGATTATCGCCCATTAATTTTGTCAGCATAGCAGGATCAATCAGTATCTTCTGTTGCTCTTTTTTAGTCAAAACTGCAGCTGCCTTTTTAGGGACTTCTGCTAACTTAGTACCTTTTTGCGCCGTTAGATTTATTTCTTTCTCGCTTTTAGTGCTGCTTTCACCAATGGCAAGTTGATTTTTTCTATCTATTTTATTAGCCTTATTAGCTTTTTTTACTTTTTTCAATTCAGCTTTTAATTGTCTTTTTTTCGTCTTATCCAACCACAAAGCAATTGTTTGATAGAAGTTTTCAACCGTGAATGGTTTGGCAATAAAATCATCCATTCCTGCATTAATGCAGGCTAAACGATCTTCGGCAGCAACATTTGCGCTGATCCCAATGATGGGTAATTTGCGATATTTTTTTCGTAATCGGATAGTTTGAGTAGCTTCCAAGCCATCCATTTCAGGCATTTGCATATCCATTAAAACCAGTTGGTATTCATTATTTTTAATAGCTTCAATTGCTAAACGCCCATTTTCAACTGCATCAACAACTAAACCAGCTTGTTGTAATAATTCAATAGCAACTTCGACATTAAAAGTATTATCTTCTACGAGTAAAATTCTACTTCCTTCATGTCGTTGTTGTAATATCTTTTCATAATCATTTTTTGAATTGACTTGTCCTAATTCTTGGTACTTATTAGTTTTTGCCAATTTTAACAACGCAGTAAACCAAAAAGTACTCCCTTCACCCAAATGACTTTCTACCCCAACTTCACCTCCCATCATTTCAGTCAATTGCTTGGTGATAGTAAGACCTAAGCCCGTTCCTCCAAAAATACGTGTCGTAGAATTATCTACTTGCTCAAATGCTTTAAATAAGTAAGGAATTTTCTTATTATCAATGCCAATACCCGTATCTATCACTGAAAATTTTAAATATAAATCTTGTTCTGATACTGAATTTTTTTCAATTTTTTCTATGCGGATCTCAATAAATCCTTTTTCAGTAAATTTAACAGCATTAGCTAACAAGTTTAATAAGGATTGTCTTAGTCTTGTAGGCTCACCATTTAACCAAAGGGGAACATCTGAATTTACTGTTAAAAATATTGATAAGCGTTTTGTTTTTACACGTTCATCTACTATAGCAATAGTTTGCTCCAACATCTTAGATAAATCAAAATCAATATATTCTAAAAATAGTTTATTCGCTTCAAGCTTAGATATATCTAAAATATCATTAATCACTGATAGTAAATGGTTTGCAGAAATATCCATTTTTTTTAAATAATTAATTTGCGCTTCTGTTAGTGATGTTTTATATAATAAGTGGGTAAAACCGATGATAGCATTTACAGGGGTGCGGATCTCGTGACTCATATTTGCCAAAAACATCTCTTTTACATGACTTGTTTTCTCAAAGGCATCGGCTTTTTGTTCGGCCATAATACGTTTTTGTGTGTTTAATTTCAGTCGCTTCCCAACCGCAAACATTAATATCAGGCCCATTAACCATAAAGCAAAAAACACCGCTGTTTCAATTTTAAATCTAGAATTAAAGATAGCCAATAGCGGTGCTATATCAATTGATACACTAATACCACCACGAATATCACCTTCTTTATATCCTTGAGCAGCATGACATTTTAAACAGGATTTTTCAGTTATTAAAGGGCGCATCAGGCGTAAAAAATTTTTGCTTCCAATAGGAACCATTTCACTAAATTCACTCATTCCAGCCTCTAGTAATTTTAATGCTTTTGCCTCCCATATATCTGGTGAGTTTAAAGCTCGAATAGGTTTTAAACTGGTGATTCTTGATTTAATATCAAAGTGTTTTTCTCCTAATTCATTTAATTGCCTAATCATATACGCGGGATTTAATAAAGTTAATTTTTTTCCTGATGGTGTAGTAATATCTCGTTCTTGAATATGTGACAGGTACGGGTTAGGTGGCGTTTGTTCAGTAATCGGAACATAAAAACCACCATGTTCAGCCGCCAATATTCTAAAATTCATATCCTTGTTAATCACATAATTTGCCTGCATAGTGGCAAGTTCAGTAATATTATTATCCCGTTCCCTTTTTTGTATCATATAAATAGAAACAATCATGATGCTCCACAGAATATAAAGCATGCTCACGGTGTAAGCTGTTTTTGAATAACGTGGGATGTAGTGAGTTGAAGCTTGCATCTAACGTAACTCAACTTGAATAATCAATTGTGGCCCCAAATTCTCACTATATTCTTTGATATGTTCAATCATTTCTTTGGTCGCAGTTTTATTTTTAATATAAACCACGTCTTCAAACTGCACTAATACAATATGCATTCCTTCCACTAATTTATCCGCGGTGGTATCAACCACAATTTTTAAGGTTTTATGTCGCCCACCTTTAGCCAAGATAACAAACAAGTCTAAAATTTTCGGATCATACTCCTGACCAGCAAACAACTTCATTTTTTTATAAATCAAGTTGTTTGAAACTATTGGCGCACCCGTTGTTACCCCATTTTTATAATTATAAAAATCCTGGATAATTTTAAGTATTCTCGCTCCAATGGGAATATTTTCCCCTCTTAAACCATCAGGTGTTCCAGCACCATTAAATTTTTCATATTGGCAACGCACTAAATAAGCGGAATCTTTTAAATAGGTAAATGGTTTTAAAATTGCCTCTCCATCTACGGCATGATTAAAAAATGTTTTTCTATCATTTTTTTCTAATAAATAAAAAGATCTATTTAGAATCTTTTCTGGCAAGCTCAGCTTTCCTATTTGAATCAATAAACCAGCAATCATGATTTTTTGGATTTCACTTTCTGCCAAACCCAGTTCTCGGGCGACTAATACTGATTTTTCTGCCACCATTTTAGAATGGCCATGATAAATAAATGGGTGCAAGTCAACAATTTTAGAAATAGCTGCAATAACTTGCAAATTTTGTTGTTTTAAGATGGTGTTCGTTTTATCTAAATTTGTCAGCGTATCTTCCAATTGCTGCGTTCTTCTCTTTACCCTTTCTTCCAATTGTTGATTTAATTGCTTTAATTCCTCGGCTTTGTCTTCATTTTGTTTTAATAAGGATGCTCTTTCAAGCACCTTATTCATACTATAAATCATCAGATCAATATCATTAATGGGTTTGGTTAAATAATCCCATGCTCCTAGTCGTAAAGCTTTAACCACATCATCTGTTGTACCTTGTCCAGAAACAATAATAACAGGCATGTTTGGTTTGTTAATCACCAATTTTTCTAATACCACCAAACCATCCATTTTGGGCATGCGTAAATCCAGTAACACCACATCCGGTTTAACTTTCACCACCTGTGTTAAACCCACATCTCCATCTGCTGCTTCAAAAACTTCATAGTCTTTTTCTCTTAATGCATCCGCAAGCAATTCACGCACAAAATCATCATCATCAATAATTAACACTCGCTGTTTAATTTTATCCATAACATTTACTCTGATTTATTAATATTACCCAATACTAACGTCGACCTATGCCAAGCGACCCCAAAATACCACGAATAATCTGCCGCCCTAATTGACTGCCTATTGTTCTGGCAACACTTTTAAACATCGCTTCAGCAACAGTTTGTCGGCCTGAAGAAGATTTTGTCGTCGCTTTTATTTCGTGCTTTTTTTCTGCTTCAACTTGCTGTTGTTGTAATTGTTGTTCTGCTCGTTGTTTTAATAATTCAAAAGCAGACTCCCTGTCAATTTCTTGCTCATATTTTCCATGAAAGGGGGAACGAGAAATCAAGGTGTTCAAATATGCCGCATCAATAGGGCCAATTTGAGAATGAGGAGGTGATAATAATACTCTTTCAACCGGTGTAGGACTAGCTTTATCATCTAATACCGAAATTAATGCCTCACCAATCCCTAACTCAGTAATAATGCTTCGGGTATCTAGTTGTGGATTTTCACGAAAAGTATCAGCAACTATATTAATGACTTTTTTTTCTTTGGGGGTAAAAGCCCTTAAGGCATGTTGAATCTTTAAACCTAATTGCCCCAATATATCTTCGGGAACATCTAATGGACTTTGACTAATAAAATAAATACCCACACCTTTGGAGCGGATCAAGCGTACTATTTGCTCAATTTTTTCGACTAATGCTCTGGGGGCTCGATCAAAAAGCAAGTGGGCTTCATCAAAAAACATAACAAATTTAGGTCGGTCAGCATCACCTACTTCAGGAAAATTCTCATAGGTTTCAGATAATAGCCATAATAAGAAAGTCGCATATAAGCGGGGAGATTGACTAGAAAGGGTGGTTGCATCAAGCACATTGATAATTCCCTTGCCTGAAAAATCAACTTTACATAAGTCATCAAGGTTTAGAGCTGGTTCAGCAAAAAAGTGTTCTGCCCCTTGCTCTTCTAGTACCAATAAACGGCGTTGGATAGCACCAATACTGGCAGAAGAAATATTGCCATAATCTCGACTTAAGTTTTTTTTATTTTCATCCACCCATGCAAGTATGGCACGCAGGTCTTTAAAATCTAATAATAATAAACCATTATCATCAGAAACTTTAAAACAACTATATAACACCCCAGTTTGAGTATCATTTAATTCTAATAAACTACTGAGTAATAATGGTCCTATCTCGGAAATGGTCGTGCGAATAGGATGACCTTTTTTGCCAAACAAATCCCAAAAAACCACGGGATTGGCTTGTAATTGAAAGTTTTCTATACCAATATGAGAAACCCTATAGTCAATATGTTTATTACTTTTCCCGACTTGGCTTAAACCCGATAAGTCACCTTTAATATCGGCTAAAAACACGGGTACTCCTATATTAGAAAAACCTTCAGCTAAAACTTGCAAAGTAACTGTTTTACCCGTACCAGTAGCTCCAGATATCATGCCATGACGATTAGCCATGGCTGCATTTAAAAAAACTTGTTTACCTGCTATAGCAGAATCGCCACCTAATAATATATTCATGACATTTTTCCCTATCTTAGTGATATCTCATTATAATACAACTATTGACTTTTGCCATCCAGAAAGCTGGAGTTCGATCTCTTATCAAACCATAGCCTGTCAAACCATAGCCTGTCAAACCATAGCCTGGATAAGCACAGCGTAATCCAGTTTTTTGCAATCCCCCAAAAGGCATAGCGAGAGCAACACTCTGCTATTCACATCATCATATTTAGCATTATGCAGAAACATCAGCTGTATAATGAATGGCTAACCAAATGCTTTCGGTTTCATTGGTAGTCCATAACACGCGATGTTTTGTATGTGCAGGAATATGAAGATAATCTCCAGCTTGCAACGTCAGCTGTTCTCCATTTTCATAAGCTAAAATCGCATGACCCTGTAACAAAAGCACCCACTCATCTTGAGTTTGATCATACCAGTTTGAACTGTTTCCCTTTGAAACAATACGTTCGATTTTAACATGCTGACTGTTGATAATATCCTCAAAGGCTTCCAAAGTTAGTTGTTTAGGAATTTTTTCATAAATATTAGCCATTTGACTTACTCCATCAAGTTATGTTTATCGCTAAATATCGCTTCTTGTGCCAACTCTATCACTGATGAAATCACAGGATGAGTAATATGGCGCTGAGTTGAAATGGCATAAAAATGTTCTTTTACCTCTGATATTTGACCAATTGCCTTCACTCTATACTGCCTTTCGACTTCTTTCTTAATTGCCGCAGGAGCAATAAAAATTCCCGCTCCTTCCTGTCCAAAAGCTTTCATTAAAGCACTATCTTCAAACTCAGCGACGATAATGGGATGAAGTCGGTATTTATCTAACCATTGATCTAAAGCTAAACGCAAATGAGTACCACTACTGGGTAATAAAATTGGCATTTTATCTAAACATTTAGGAAAATCATTTGAAAGTGAATGCTGCAATTCTTCGCTGGCAAAAAAACAGACATCACACTCCCCAAGTTTATGACTAAAAGCTCGGGTACTAACACTAGCGGGCAATCCTCTATCGGCTAAAACCAAGTCAATCCTATGAACAGAGAGTTCTGCTAATAAGGTATCTAAACTGGCTTCTTTACAAATCATACGTACAGGTTCTTTCATATTCAGTGCGGTTTTAAGGATCCTATGGGTGATGGATTTTGATACCACATCAACCACACCCACCTGGAAAACTTGTGGACGTAATGCGGGTAGGTGATGAATGGTTTGTTCAAGCTCATTGCCTAATGAAAAAATCTCATCGGCATAACTTAAAATCAAACGACCATTTTCACTGAGCTCCAGATTTCTTCCAATACGATTAAAAAGTTTAACCCCTAAGTAATCCTCTAACAAACTCAATTGCCCACTGATCGTCTGCGGAGTAATAAACAAGCGTTCACTGGCTCTTGCAATGCCTCCTTCTTTAGCGACAGTCCAAAAATAATGCAGATGTTTGTAATTGATCATTGCTCACCTCCCCTCTGTGTTAGGCTAGTTGTTGCTACCAAATGCGAAATACTACCAATATAAAATCCCCCTCAATCCCCCTTTTTCTAAGGGGGAAGTAGCTACTATCTTCA
>CAYMMQ010000081.1:0-1552 GCA_964391585.1 uncultured Ectothiorhodospiraceae bacterium | reverse complement strand
CTTTGGCAAAGAGGGGTTAGGGGAGATTTGCATCACGCCTAAGAGCACCTACTCTAATTGGCTTATATACCCATAATCATTATAAATCATCTATAGTTCGATTTTTACGAAGTATACCTAAAAAATAATCGACTTTTCTTAAATGTTAAAATTTACTACTATAATAACGTCATTTATGGAATTTTTTACAGGAGAACTCTATGGAAATTAATATTCATTCACGAAGATTTGCACTAACAAAAGCATTATTTAACTATGCCAAACAGCGCTTAAACTCAGCTTTAGCAAGAAAAAATGAGCGAGTACAAAAAGTTGTGATGCGCTTGTCAGATGTTAATGGGCCTCGTGGTGGTAGTGATAAACGCTGTCACCTGCATGTAAAGCTTGCTGGATTACCCGATATTGTGATCGCAGATACCGAAACAGATATGTACAGCTCTATTGATAAAGCCTGCGCTAGAGTGAGTACCACCATAAACAGAAAAGTAGAAAGACATCAAAAGTTATTAAAGCAAAGTAGCAAGTTTAATTTCAAGCAAGATAACTTATTAACCATATAATGATAAATTAGGAGTAAAAAAATGAACAATTCTGTTGTTTTAAATAACAGCCAAGCTCAAGCATCTACTTTAGCGACCAACAAAGTCCTTCGAAATACTTATACCTTATTATCCATGACCTTATTATTCAGTGGGTTAATCGCGGGAGTATCAATGGCTTTTAATCTTCCTCATCCTGGAATATTAATTACCTTGGCAGGATATTTTGGTTTTTTATTTTTAACCACTAAGTTTCGAGATCAGGCATTAGGATTAGTTTTTGTTTTTTGTTTAACCGGTTTTATGGGTTATACCTTAGGACCTATTCTTAATAGTTATTTAGCACTCCCCAATGGTGGGCAAATTGTCATGATGGCTATGGGATGGACTGGGGTCATCTTTCTTGGTTTATCAGGTTATGCTCTAACCACTCGTAAAGACTTTAGTTTTATCGGTGGCTTTTTGATGGTGGGAATTTTACTGGCTTTTGTTGCCGGTCTTGCAGCTTTTTTCTTTGAGATCCCAGCTCTTTCATTAGCAGTCTCTTCTGCTTTTGTATTATTAATGGCTGGATTAATCTTATATGAAACAAGCAATATTATTCATGGTGGTGAAACAAACTATATTATGGCAACCGTCACTTTGTATGTAAGTATTTATAACTTATTTACCAGTTTGTTACACTTAATTGGTTTTTTTAGTGGTGATGATTAATAAGCTTACCACTTCTATATCCCAGATGCTTTAGAATCTTAAGAGTTTTTAACGCTAAATAAGTTCATGGCTGGATGAAAAAAATTTTAACGGTTTTGAATCGTAGTCATTAACAAGAGAGGAATTAGTATCAATATGACTTTTGTAAATATTGAGAGGCATCATCAACAGTAAGAGGTTTACTTAAAAAATATCCTTGTAAAAACTCACAATGATGCTTAATTAAAAATTCTTTTTGTAAAGCTGTTTCTACTCCTTCTGCAACTATTTTTAGCCCCAAACTATGTGCAAGGGCTATA
>CAYMMQ010000080.1:0-10806 GCA_964391585.1 uncultured Ectothiorhodospiraceae bacterium | reverse complement strand
AACAAGGTTAAATGATTTCATCTAAATTATAACTAATACTGCTCAATTCAACTTGATTATTCAACATAGTCTTTACTGTTTTATGATACTGTTTAGCAACAGATTGACACGATTTATTGGTTAAAAATGATTGAGGCGAAAATCAAAGGTAACGAAGTCGATATTTGCAATGATTATAGCTATATTGCGGGCGTTGATGAAGCAGGAAGAGGCTGTTTATGTGGTGATGTGGTCGCTGCTGCTGTTATATTGCCACAAAATCATCAGATGATAGGGCTGGAAGATTCTAAAAAATTATCCGAGTTTAAAAGAGAGCAGCTGGCTGAGCAAATTAAAAAGCATGCTTTAGCTTATGCCATTGTTGCCATTGATGCAAAAATTATCGATCAAATTAATATTTTACAAGCAACGTTATTGGCGATGAAAAAGTCGGTTGAGAAACTCGCTATTCAACCAGATATTTGTTTTATCGATGGTAATCAACGCCCCAAAATCACTCTCCCTTGTGTTAGTATGATAAAAGGCGATGCTCTGGTTGCAACGATTAGTGCTGCATCTATTTTAGCAAAAGTTGCTAGAGATCAGAGTATGCTAGAATTACATAAAAAATACCCCATGTTTGGATTTGATCGGCATAAAGGCTATGGTACGGCTTTTCACCTAGAAATGATGCATAAATATGGTTTATTAGACTGTTATCGTCGTTCATATAAGCCGGTGCAACAGGTAGCAAAAGAATTTCTCGCTTAATTTAAGGATTAATAAATATGTTAAAAAAAATACAAATAATGTTTATACTGACTATTTTTATGTTGACTATATCTGCATGTACTCAGGAATCTCAGAATAAAATTGGGCGTTCAATTCAAAACTGGACCGGAACCAATGGGGTGTTAGATATTTATATGGGGGACAAACTCGTTAAGCGTTTTATTAAAATTGATAAGTTATCAACAGCGCAAAGCACCGATGGCAATACTTCACGAGATTATCGCTATGCGTATGGTTATTTAGATAATAACCAGAATTATGTCGTTGATGAAGATGAGAAAAAGCTCTACTTTGAAGTCAGTGGTTATGCCACACCGTATATTTTTTATGAAAATCCAAACAAATAGTTAAAACAGCTCTATATCATCGTCGTCTTTTTTGTTTTCAGCTTCTAGCCTGAATTCTTCTAAGGCTTGTTGTACAGAAACGCCGGCGAGTACTTTATCAAACATTTCACGTTCTTCTTTCATGCTATATTTTTCGCGAATTTTCTCTTGCAGTTTCTTCCATTCTGGAGGGGAATACAAGGTTTGAGGATTGCTAATGAGATTGTTAAGAGCGCCAAGATCATTAGAAACATGAGATAAACGCTGACTGAGTTTGTCATAAAATTGGAAAGCAATAATGGCTGAGTTGATATTGCTACTTGCTATTTGGGTTGATGTCGTCAATTTGGATTTATCGTCTCCTTCGGGTAGGAGATGGATTTGATTTTGAATATCCATCATGATTTCAGCTAGGCCTGTAAAGGAAGTGGCTAAGATGTTAACCGATTTATTTCCTTCGTGTAAGGAATAATCCATTTGCGATACGGCCAAATTGATCATAAGTACGGTTTCTCGTAATTGGCTCCAATCTAGATCCGGTTGATTAGATTGAGAAAACTTGTTTTGTGTCATGGTTTACTCCAAAGATTTAGTTGCGATAGTCTATACTTTTTTTGCGGTTAAATGCAAATAGTGTTCATTTTTTTAATTCAATCTTTTCTGTAATGAGGAATAACGCCTAGATTCCTGACTAAGTGCTTGTTTCCAAATTTGTTTATCAGCAATAATGCTCAGCTTTTCTTTAGCTCTAGTGATTGCGGTATATAATAACTCCCCACTTAAATTATTGTTTTCTTTAGTGGATAAAACGATAGCCACATGGGGAAACTCAGATCCTTGAGTTTTATGGATCGTCATAGCATAGATCGTTTCTACTTGTGGTAAGCGGCCAATAGTCACTTTTTTGAATTTATCTGAACTTTGTTCAAAATACGCACTGAGTTGTCCAAGTTCATTTTTCCATAATAAGCCGATATCTCCATTAAACAAACCCAGCTTATAATTATTTTCGGTAATCATAATAGGGCGACCTGGATAATTGCCACTGGGAATGATAGCGGAATTTGTCTGCTGTAATATTTTTTCTATTTGCTTGTTAACGGCAACTACGCCGCATTCTCCCACACGTAAATCTAACAAAATTCGAAAGGCTGCAAGTTGATTAAAAGCCTGTGTTAATGAATCTGCTTGAGCTATTTTGGAAAAATAAAGTGAGCACACGGATTTTAACCACGTTTTAAAACGGGTATTTTGGATAAAATAAAGTTGTCTTTGCTGATTCTGGTAGCTTTTTTCTAGCTCATTTAAGCTTATTGGATCTAATTGGTGTTTCTCTAATAATAAAATACTTTGCGTTTCATTTTTTTGAATGGTCAAATCAGCGAATTGTTTAATATCACCTGAAAACCGATGACTATGTTGTAATTGGCTAAAATAATCATAATCTGTTTTGTTATTATTTTTCTTATTTTGTATTTGCTCGGATGAAATAGCTAGAATATGATTAAGTGTTGCTTGACTATAAGATGGGAAATTTTCATCACAGAGTTCTGCCAGAATATTTCCTGTTTCAATAGCAGGTAATTGCTTGGGATCTCCAATTAAAATCAACATACAATCATCTTCTAAACTGTTGACGAGGCGTGACATCATTGCCAAGTCGATCATCGAAACTTCATCTATTAATAATACATCACAGGGTAGACGTTTTTGTTCATTATATTTACGTTGGAGCTTTTGTGGGCGAAAACCCAGCAAACGATGTAAGGTTGAAGCTGTTTCAGGTATAGCATCAATAATTGCTTGCTCAATATTATGTGCTGTTAATGCTTGTTTAGCAGCAATCACCGATTGTTGTAATCGCTGCGCCGCTTTACCCGTTGGAGTAACCATTTGAATATTTAAGGATTTATTATGGATGCTTTGTAATAAAGCAAGTAAAAACGTCACGGTAAAGGTTTTTCCCGTTCCTGGCCCGCCGGTAATCACGGTAAATTTTCGTCCTATCGCATTGGCAATAGCAACTTTTTGCCAATTTGTTTGGGTATTTTGCGTGCTACTTGGGAATAGCTTATTTAATAAATTTTGCGCTATTTGCTGCTGTTGTGGACTCAAGGAAGCTTGCAGTTGTTTAGCTTGTTGATGTCTGATGTTAATCGCTTTTGCAATGTTTACTTCAAATTGCCAATAACGTCGGATATATAGCGATTGATACTCTAATACAATCGGGGCATTATCATTAATAGTTATTGCATAGTTGGCTAACAAAGAGTTAAGTTCAGCCTCAGAGAAAAAATGAAAACCTTTAATGTTTTTTTCGCTATCTTGCCATAAAGTTTTATTGGCTATTTTATTAATAGGCAAGCACGAATGGCCTTGACGAAGTGATTGTTGTAAAGCCAGCATCAAATGGAAAAATACCTTATTATCTTGAGAACTCAGTTCATTTTTTGCTTGAATATCTGCTTGCATTTGTTGGGCAAAAAAGAAGTCAATTGCCTCTAGGTTAGGGTATGCTTTTAAGCAAGAAACACTATTGTTGTAGCTCATTTTGCTAACTCCCAGCCAAATGCTTGTTCCAGTTTTATCATTAAATCATTACTTATAGCCGTAGAAAAGACACCATATGCCTGCTCGTTTTCTGTACTCATGCCTCGTAAATATAAATAATAAACACCACCAAAATGTTGTTCAAAACAATAGTCGTCAAGACGTGTATCCAGATATCGGTGCAAGGCAACACTATAAATCAGATATTGTAAATCATAAAAATGTTGTTCATTATTGGATTTTAGATTTGCCTTATCATAATCTGTCATTGCATTTCCAAGATGGGTTGATTTGTAATCAGCAAGATAATATTTTCCTTCAAATTCAAAAATGAGATCGATATAACCTCGCATCATGCCTTCAAGTTTACCTATATGAGGAAAGGAATTTTTGATGCTTTGATGTACATCTCGATGATGACTTAGGCAGTTGGCTAACTTCTTTATATTGACGTTTTCAATGGGGAAATAAAACTCAACTTCTCGTAAAGTTTGTTGCCAGCTTAAATCAGCTAAACAAAAACTGTTATCATGGGGATTAATTTCGGGTAAAGTGGTTTGTAAACAATCGTTTATCCAAGCATTAAAATCATCTGCCTGATCCGCAAGCTTAGGATAAACACTGCTTAATAATGAGCTGATCAAATTATATTTTGGCGCTGTAAAATCAATTTGCTCCATCACATCATGAAGTAGATTGCCACTATCAATGCCTTTTTTAAATGAAAATCGTAGAGCTAGGTTTTGCTGCATTGATAGCGCTTTAGATGGTAAAATATGTTCTTCTTCATCAATATCGTCTTCTCGCTCAATTTGTTTATTCTGAAATGAGTGCTTGCGAACTAAAGACGAAAATGAATGTATTGCCCAAAAATGATCTAACTTTCTTTTTAATTGAGACATCGTTAAGTCCCGAGTGTCGCCAGTGTCCCGAGTGCTAGTATTAACTTTAGTAAAAGGCGCTTCACTATTAATGAGGATTAAGTGACTACTCGATTTGTTGTCTTCAACTAACTGTGTTAATTTTTCTTGCCACTCATCAGTATTGTTAAGTTGCAAACTTAAACCTAATGCTGACAAGTGACTATTATCAATTGGTGCAACACCTATGTAACATCGATGTAATGTACGAGTAATTGCAACATATAATAAACGGATCGCTTCTGCCTTATCCTCTGATACGGTTTGTTTTTTTGCCTTTTCACTCATTCCCAGTTGTAATACTACGTTAAAGTTTTCATCATGATATGACGCAATATCCGCATTTTGTTGATGGGCGGAATAATTACTGGCAAAGGGAATAAAAACAACTGGATACTCCAAACCTTTTGAACCATGCTGAGTGATAATTTGAATTAGATTGGCATCACTTTCAAGGCGTAACACTGTTTCATTATTTCCATCTTGTAGTAGACAACGTGTTTTAAACCAGTTTACTAATTGACGAGGCTGTGGGTATTTGGCTGAAGCTTGTTGTAATAGCTCAGCCAGATGGATCATATTGGTGAGTGCTCGTTCATGCTCCTCGGGTGGTGGCAAAAATCGCTCAGAAATTAAGGCCATTAATAATGCCATACAACCTTTATCAAACCAGAGTTGTTGATATTTGCCAATAGCCTCTTTTTCTTTATCCCAAGGGCTTGCTGCTAATACACCACCGTTAAGCATTTGTTCATCACTATTGAGATAAGTTGCTAATTTTGTTGCATCCCCGCCTAATAAGTGAGTTGATAATGCGGCTGTTAATAAGCGTTGGTTTTCATAATCTAAAATGCCTTGTAATACTAACAATAGTTCTGTTGCTTGTTTGCTGGCATAGATATTTTCTTTATCACTTAAATAAACCGAGGAATAACCATTTTGATATAAGGCGTTTTTAATAATAATAGCTTCGCTTGCGCCACGAACTAAAATGGCAATATCCTTTTCAGCAAGATCTTGTTCACCTAATCGATTTTGACTGTTGAGTAGCTGTCTAACTTCATTACTGCACCAGTTGGCAAGCCCATATAACCAATCACTTTTATTGGCATTACCTTTTTTACCACTGGGATTTTCAATTTCGGGCAACCAAACATAGTTTAAGGCAGCTCGTTTTGCTGTGTTGTTAACTGTTTCAATTAATGGTTTTTTGCAAGCAACAGCTTCTGGGGTGGGATTGATTTGTTCATAAGTAATGCCAAATTTGAAAATGTCACTAGCGGCTTGATGTAAAGGTGCTCCCCAAAAAAGTCGATTATAAGCATTGATTACTGCTTCAGTGGAGCGCCAATTGGTATCCATATTCCAGATAAAATCAGCATGCTTTTTGGCATTTAAATAAGTGAAAATATCACCACCACGAAAAGAATAAATCGCCTGTTTAGGATCACCTATCATATATAAGCCAAAATCCTCATTCGATTTTGGGTATAGCTTATCGAGAATATTGTATTGATGTGGATCGGTGTCTTGAAATTCATCCACCAAGGCAATAGGATATTGTTTGCGTAAAATATCTATTAATAATTTGCCATCAGCTTCATTAAGACGTTCACTTAAAATAACGATTAAATCATTAAAATCCAAAATAGCTGCTGTTTTTTTGGCTTGTTTAAATTTTTCATTAATGATTTTTATACCTTGAGAAACGAGTTGATAAGTGGGTATTTTGTTGATTTGTACTTCTAGCACAGCAAGTGTTTCTTTAAAGCTATCTTTTAGAGTCTTAAGTGGTTGAAAAATTGCTTTTAATTCTTCATTTCCTCGATAACGATTACCATTAATAAAACTTGCAGCAGCTTTAGGAAAGTTATCAAATGTTTCTTCAGACAACCAAGCTATTAATTGCTGCCATTCTGCGCTGCGAGCATCGACCTCATTTTGCTTTTTTCGATTATCAACCAGTTGAGAAAAAATATTTTCTTGCTGTTGTTGTAAAGTCGCTAATACGGTAGATTTTTGTTCCTGATAGTGCTCGATAAATTCTTGCTTTAACTGGCTTTCACTAGGAATTAAAATCTCAATACTCTGATTTAATAAAGCTCGAAATTTTTTATAAAACTGTTCGGGTGTATGAGAGTTAATCTCTTGAAGACGCAACATTTTCTCTTTATCAAAACTGACTTGACGGATCCAATCTGCAATGGCATTAAACTGCAATTCACTACTATCTACTTCCATGCTAATGTCTAACGGCATACCGCTAGCAAAGGCTTGGGTGCTTAATATTCGGCTACAAAAACCATGAATAGTGAAAATTGCCGCTTCATCCAGTTCAAGTAAGGCGGGTTGGAGAATTGTTTCAGCATTCTTTTTACTAATATTTTTTTCTAACTCAGCAAAAAAATTATCTTCTTGACTTAAACTACCCCAGTTTGCCAAAGCATGACGAAGTTCTTTTTCAATCCTGCCTCGCAATTCTTCGGTGGCAGCTTTGGTAAAGGTCATTAATAAAATATTTTTCACACTTAAATGTTGCTTTTCTAATAATAAGCGCAAATAGATCCGAGTAATATTATGGGTTTTTCCCGTGCCGGCACTGGCTTCAATCAAATGCCTGCCGTACAAAGGAATTGAGGAGGTGACAAGTTGTTTAACGGAGTGAGTCATTTTTCTACCTGCAAATGCGCATATAAGGGCTGAAATAGTTTTGATAATGGAAGGTATAATTCTGCTGTTAATGCAACTGATTGTGGATAAAACCAAGCAAAGTAATCATCAGCTTGTAGTGATGTATTTATATACTTTTCCCATTCACTTGCTTGTTGATAGCTTATTTGAGTGACATCAAGCTTTTCTTTTTTGCTAAATAATACTTTACCAAAATCCACAAAATTAAGGCTAGGGGTTGATAAACCTTGTAAATAAGAATCTACAAAATGCTGTAAAAATGAGCTTGCCAGTTTTTTATCTTTAATTGCTGGAAAAAAGACACTTTCTTGCTTATTTGTTTTGTGATTAAAATATAAGCCATAGCTTGTAACTTCTTGCTTTAGGCTTGCATTTGCAATCAAATGCATGAGCCATAATTGCAGATCATCTTTTGCCTTGCGAGAACTAGGGCGCCAAAAAAACATCTCAGTTGTGTTGTTTTCTAACTTTTTATTTTGTGCTACTAGCTTATTATTTTGTGCTAATAGAGGCAGTTCCGCTGTTAAGGTAATTGAATTGAGTTTTAGTTCAACATAACAAGTGTTAAAACTTCCTTTGGCCTTAACGGAACTAGCAAAAGGCGAGAGAGTTTCTTGCATATTCAACAATTCATCCTCAACTAGGGCTGAATCGGCTAATTGGCCACTATGAAGATAGCGGTTAAATACCTCGGTGGTCTTTTCATTTTTTATCTGCTTTTGGGATATTTCAAAGCGGATTTGATAGTCGGTTAGTGCATTAGAGGCAAAGGGCTCTTTATCTTCTAATAACAAGCTATTATCCTCAAAATATAAAGCCAAAGAGTGTTGGGCAAATACTTTTAGCGGATGGGTAAAAAACTTGATCATGTCATTGGCTTGAATAAGCAGTCCTTCTGATTCAATAGGAGGAAATGAAATTAGGTTGTTTCTTGTTGTTCCTGCTTGAATAAAGCGAAACCAACGTTTATCAAAACTGGGGTTTGTTCCTTGATAACATAAGGCATTAAAGGGATGTAATGGATGTTGGATGATCTGAGTATTGTTATCATCACTTCTCCAGCCAAAGCCCTGCTGAAGATAAGCGATAAATTCTTTTAAAATTAAACTCGATTGACGTGGCGTATTTTTTTTCTCATCCCTACCTTGATAGCTGAGATAAAATTTTTCTCTTGCTGATAATATGGCTTCAAGAAATAAATAACGATCATCCCCACGCCGAGAACGATCTCCCTCTTGGGGTGGATGTTGTTTGATCAGATCATAACTATAACCATGTTCTTGGCGTGGAAATACGCCATCATTTAACCCTAAAATAGCAATAATCTTAAAGGGGATACTACGCATGGGGATCATGGAGCAAAAGCTGATTTGTCCAGCGAGAAAACGGTTATTATTATCAGTCAAAGAAAACTGCTGTTGTAAATAACAACGGATTACCTCAAGTTTTATTTCCTCATCATATTGTGCAGACTTAACATTTTCTTTCATTGTTTGTAGGGCGTTTTTTAGCATTAATAAGCTGGTTTTATCTACTTCTTTAAAACTAAAAAACTGATCGATGAATTCATCTAATAAATACTGATGCCAATCCTCTATGTTTCTTGCTTTATTTAGTTTTTTTCGATGATATTGTAATTGTTCGATCAATTGCATTAAACGACCTAATAACACGATTTCTTGCCCTTCAATATGAGGTAATAAGAGTTTGTCGTTAACAAAAACTTCTTGATCCGCATAACTAAAACCTAGCAATAAGCGTTGTAATCCCCATTGCCAAGTAAACATTTCACTTGTATTTTCTAAGTCTGCAATAGTCGTTTTATGCTGAAGATTTACTCCCCAATGAATGGATGCTTGATCTAACCACCATACAATAGTATCTAATTCACTGTCATTAAAACCAAATTTTTGTTGCATGGCGGGTAGTCGAATATAATCGAGAATTTTACTGACTTCAAAGCGACTATCGGGTAATTGTAATAAGTCTAAAAAAATGGCAATTAGCGGGTCAGCATCCTTTATACTGCGATCAGATAGGGTACATTTTAAACGTGATGTATATGATTCATTGTCACTGAAAAATGACGTTTGAAAAACGGCATTAATATAAGGTGCATAATCTTCAATACATGGACACATCACCAAAATATCATGAGGTTTTAGGTTGGGATCTTGCTCAAATTGTGATAATAAATAATCGTGTAAAACTTGTATTTCTCTTAAGGCGCTATGACAAGAATTAATCACGATGGAGTTATCATGGGCAAATTCTGCCAACTCTTGTTTTTTATTAGTCAAAGTACGATTGTAAAGTGTTAAAATATCGTTTTGTAGAGTCAATAATATACTGGATTTTTCAGCTGTGTCATTATTATCTGGTAAATCAAAAACACCAATTTCATGATGTTTAGTTTTTAGTATGAGATTGAAAAATTCTTTACCTTGTTGTCCTAAATTTGCTAACAATGAATTGGATACGGTGTCATCTTGTTTCATCCATGTTTGAATATTATTATGCCTGAGTTGTTTGGCTTTACTCTTATCACTTTGAATTTCGCCCCAAAATTGAGCACAGGGGTTTAGGTGTAATAGGTGGATATGACAAAACTCAGCTAGGGTTTCAAAAAAAGTTAATATTTGTGGTGCGAGCGTATTAATAGCAAAAATAATCACTTGCTGCGGGAGTTTTGCTTGATGCTTTTTGTTTCTTAACTGCTGCAGTATATGTTGTTGTAATTTAACAGGGTTATAGTCATCTTGTTGTACTAATTGTTGCCAGATTGTCGCCTGCCATTGTTCCCCATCATTAATTTCATTATTTTGCCAACGAAATAATAAACCCTGCCGATATAATATATATTGTTCGAAGATGTCTGCAAGGCTAGAGGAAAATTGAAAGCGTTTCAGTGGAGCAGGGTGTTGATTCTGATCGCAACAATAGCGATAGATATCAGCTAGGGAGTCACCTGCTTCATGGATAATTTTATCAATTCGCCAACTTAATATGTCTCGTTGATAAGGTGAGTGGCGAGGAATGTCTTCATTATCATCGATACTACGAGCAATATCCCAAAGATAACTAGAAGGCATTTTAAAGTTTATATTCATGTAAATGCCTTGCTGCTTGGCAAGCTGCAGCTTTAACCAATGTTCCATCCCTTGACTTTCAGTAATGATGGTCTGTGCTTGCAGTATGTTTTCAGAGGATAAGGAAAGCAGTTTGGGAAGGATTTGTACTAAATCTTCCAGTTTATTAGAGGGGTAAACTGTTAACAATTGTCGTATTCCTGTATTGATTTAATGCGAATTAGATAATGAAGTTTAACATAATAATTATATTAGCTTATCAAAAATTGAGGTGTATCACAGTAATAGAATTCCATTTTTGCTAGGCTTACAAAATAAAAACTAATTTTGCTTAAGGTTTAGTTAGTTTTTGTTGAAAGTTTGTATGCTTTGCTAACGATAGAAAATAT
The DNA here is from genome assembly GCA_964391585.1 of uncultured Ectothiorhodospiraceae bacterium. GTDB lineage: Bacteria > Pseudomonadota > Gammaproteobacteria > GRL18 > GRL18 > JADGAU01. Next base: position 70 of record CAYMMQ010000080.1, on the reverse strand, counting down.
TTGGGGAAAGATGATGAAAGCTTTAATAATGTTTGTGGTAATCAATATATTAATTCTTAGTATTTGGGGG
>CAYMMQ010000079.1:0-10877 GCA_964391585.1 uncultured Ectothiorhodospiraceae bacterium | reverse complement strand
ATTAATAAACCAACAGTTATTAGTGTTTGGGGATATTTGTTAGATGATAATCACAAAATACGAAAAAGTGTTGCTAAGGAGATAAAGAAAACCGCTATTCTTGATTTGTTTATGCCTTCTTTGTTACAAAATGGGCAGGGGCAGTGGCTGTATTATGTTGGTGCTAAAAACAGTTCTTATGTACGAAGAACCCCTAGTGTTAATATGGCGGCGAACTTTGATGCCTTATATCCTGGTCATAATGAGTTGAATTATTGGGATTTCTTTTTCCCTACATTGGTTGAAAGTTGGGCTGGAATGAGTAGTGTTGCGAAGAAAAACCTATCAGTGACCGCTACTCCACCATATGAAGATGCTGCTGGGAGTGGTTTTATTACCTCTTTTTTATACCCTTTGTGGCAAGGTGAGAAATTTTCAGGTGCTATTGGTCTAGACTTTAATTTAAAACATATCATCAAATATGTTGAAGATGTCGAGTTAGCTTCTTCGGGTTTTGCCTTTATTGCCAGTCAGGATGGTTCTATTCTTGGCATTAACAAACATGGTGCTAAGGTCATGGGGTTGAATGAGGTTAAAAATGAGAAAGTTAATAGTTGGAACGGGGGAAAAAAATGGGATAGGAATTTAAGGCGAAGTCAATTCTCTGCTTTCGCAAATTTAAACTTTCCTAGTGATGCGGAAATAACATATACCGAAACAGAGCAGTCACAAAGCGATGGTAAGCAGTATCTTATCGTACAGAAAAAAATACTGCCACTTAACTATTATCATAAAGGTGGTTTAAAAACTGAGTCGATGATTTTAGCATTTGTGGTGCCCAAAGATGAACTTTATGAATCTCTACATGCAACACAAAGTAAAATTGAAGAGAGTAAAAATGAAGTGTTAATCAGCAATGTTGCTGTTGTTTTGATCACCCTGTTATTTGTATTTGTTGCCACTCTAAAATTTTCGGGCAATATGACTCGTGGGCTCACTGCTTTAATGGCGGGTGTTCAGAAAATTCAGCGCAAAGAATATGATGTTAATGTAGAAAAGTTCTCGAATGATGAGATTGGCCATTTAAGTGTTACTTTCAACTCTATGGCAAGTCAAATTAAAGGCTATACGCATAAGTTAGAGCGATTAGTGCAATTTCGTACCCAAGAGCTAGAAGATGCTTACAAAGAAATTAGTAAAGTATATGAATTATTGGAAATAGAAAATACTCGCCTCAGTGAAGAGTTAAATGTTGCTCAAACACTACAGAAAATGGTATTACCTAAGGACGCAGAGTTAAAATACAGTAAGGCCTATGATATATCTGCTTATATGCGACCTGCTGATGAGGTTGGAGGTGATTATTATGATGTCTTGCCTGAAGGACAATCTAGCATAAAAATTGGCATTGGTGATGTAACGGGGCATGGTTTAGAAAGTGGTGTTATTATGCTGATGGTACAGACTGCTGTTCGATCCCTAACATTTGCTGGAATTTGCCAACCTTCAGAATTTTACAGTATTGTGAATAGAGTCATTTATAATAATATTCAGCGTATTGGATCGGATAAATATATTACTCTATCCTTATTGGATTTGTTGCCAGACGGCAGGGTCAAACTAACCGGTCAGCATGAAGATGTTGTTATTATAAAGGCTAATAGTGAGTATCAAATAATAGATACCATGGATTTAGGCTTGCCTGTGGGGTTGATTGGCGATATTGAGAGTGATGCTAAAGATATTGAGTTCCAGCTAGAAGATGGTGATATATTACTGCTGCACACCGATGGTATTACCGAAGCAGAAAATGAGAAAAAAGAGCATTTTGGTTTAGAAAGGTTAACTGAACTAACCATAAAAAATAGAGAATTGAGTGCGGATGAAATAAAAGACAATATTATCAATGCGTTATTTGAATATATGGGAGAGGTTGAGCCTGATGATGATATAAGTATTGTTGTTATAAAAAAAACTGGCTCAAGGGTTGGTGCTACAATGATTTTTGGAGACTATGATGAAACTTTTAAAATGGAATCGGCTGACCTATATTTAAGTTTTTGTGATCTTGAAATGAAATGGGATCATGCTGCTAAATTAGCTGATTACATCAGTGACTATTATTCTAAAGATGTATTATCCTGTACGGATGAACAATATAGAGAAATTATTAATAATATCTCCTATGTTGCAAATGAATTACTTGAAAACTCATTAAAGTTTAATGAAGCAAACGGCATTACAACCGCAGTTACCATTGATAAAGTCAATAACTGTATTACCATCGTGACAACAAATCACATAGACAGGGACAAGATGGAGCAGTTTACCAGCTATATTAAATATTTATTAATTTCAGATCCTGAATTGATGTTAATGGAAAAAATTGAAAAAAATATTGAAGATGACAGTGCATCTGGACTAGGATATATAACATTAATGCTGAATTATGAAGCTAAATTAGGCTTTAAATTTGAGTCTCTGTTTGAGGGTGACATGGTAAAAGTTTATACGATGGCTAAAATGCCAATGTTATCTACTAAACAAATATAATATTAAAGGTATATATTATGAATCTGGAAGTAAAGGGTGATCATTATCATGTTAATTATAATGCTGAGAAGCAAACAGTGTTATTTAAAGGTAGTTTACGCTTAAATGGTAGCGATAGTTACGAAGAAATTTCTAATTTATTAAAAGAGGTTGCAGCGTCTGGTACTGAGCTAGTTATTTTGGACTTGCAGGAGTTAGAGTTCTTAAATAGTTCTGGTATAAATATGTTTTATAAGTTTGTGATGGGTATGAAAAATCAACCAGATATCCAAGTGAATGTACTAGGTAATGCTCAAACGCCTTGGCAGAAAAAATCTCTTTCCAATATGCAACGTTTTTTAAAAACAATCCAAATTGACTATGTTTGATAGGAAAATGGATTGCCCTTAACAAGAAAAGAAACTCACCTTGCTGGTTTTAGCTTGAAGTTGAATGATATTTAGCGAACGAGAGTATTTGCTATGATGAGGATAATAAGTACTTGTCAATGATGCTATTCAGCTCATTGACGAGCGCTTTACATTGCTGTTGGGTACCAATGGTAATGCGTAAATAATTTTCAATTCTAGCCTGTTTAAAGTGTCTTACGATAATATAGTTTTTGCGTAAATGCTGACTAATATTTTCTGCGTTTAAAGATTGATGAGTGACAAAAATAAAGTTGGCTGCAGAATCTAAAACCGTAAAACCTAATTGACTTAACTGCTCACTCAGATAGTTACGACTTTCAATAATTTGTTGGCATTGTTGTAAGAAATAATCTTTATCTTTGATAGCTGCCTGCGCTCCATGTAGTGCAAATTGATCCAAAGGATAAGAGTTAAAGCTGTTTTTTACTCGTTCTAATGCTTCAATCAGTTCGGTATTTCCCATGGCAAACCCTACTCGTAAGCCAGCTAATGAGCGAGATTTTGAAAAGGTCTGAACGACTAATAAGTTTGGATATTGATTGATTAAGGAAACAGCTGATTCGCCACCAAAATCAATATAAGCTTCATCAACGACGACAAGGGAGCTGGGATGTGCCTTTAGTAGCTCAGAGATCTGATCTAGTGCCAACAAGCATCCTGTTGGAGCATTAGGGTTGGGGAAAATTATGCCCCCATTTTCTTGCAAGTAGTCATTAATATTGATGTTGAAATCTTCAGCTAATGGTACTTGCAAATACTCAATTTCAAATAACTTACAATAAACGGGATAAAAACTATAACTGATATCAGGAAATAGAATGGGCTTTTCGTGTTTTAATAAAGCCATAAAAGCCAGAGCAAGCACTTCATCCGAACCATTACCCACAAACACTTGTTCACTATTTAATTGATAATAATTTGCAATGGCTTGTTTTAATTCGCCCCCACTGGGATCTGGGTAGAGCTGTAAATCGCTATTGACAACTTTTTTCAACGCTTCTTTTACTTTAGGCGAAGGAGGGTATGGGTTTTCATTGGTATTTAGCTTGATTAATTGATGACCAAGCTTGGGTTGTTCCCCAGGAACATAAGGGGTTAATTGTTGAACTTTTTTGCTCCAAAGTGGATTCATCGTGACTCTGTAATTTCTGATTAATTAGCAATGATTGCTCCTGCTTGCGCAGGAGTTGGTTTATTTTTTTGGTGCATAAATATCAGTGCAAGTTCCTTCAGCAACTTCTGTCGCAAAATTTAAGGTTTCTGATAGGGTTGGGTGAGGATGAATGGTTAAAGCAATATCATCAAGTTCTGCTCCCATTTCAATTGCAAGAGCCGCTTCAGCAATTAATTCTCCAGCATTTTTACCTAAAATGCCTGCTCCAATCATTTGATGGGTATTTTTATCATACAATACTTTGGTCATACCCAGTTCCGCTCCTACAGATAATGCTCTGCCACTTGCAGCCCAAGGGAAAACTCCTTTTTCATATTCAATCCCTTGCTCTTTTAATTCCTCTTCTGTTTTACCACACCAAGCTACTTCAGGGTTTGTATAAGCAACGGAAGGGATAGTTCGTACATCAAAATGACGATTAAATCCAGCAATGACTTCCGCGGCAATTTTTGCTTCGTGAGTGGCTTTATGAGCTAACATCGGTTGACCAACAATATCGCCAATAGCAAAAATATGATTAACATTAGTGCGTTGCTGACTATCAACAGTTACAAATCCTTTCTCATCCACAAAGACCCCTGCTTTTTCGGCATCGATCTTATGGCCATTCGGAGTACGCCCAATTGCAACTAAAACGGCATCAAAGGTATCTTCAGCTGGCGCTGTTTCACTATTAAATTGACAAACTAAGCCTTGTTCCGTCGGTGTGACTGATTTCAGACGTGTTTGCATAAAAATATTTTCATAGCGTTTTCTTAATTCTTTCTCGAAAGGACGGATCAAATCGCGATCAACTCCCGGAAGTAGTTTAGGTCCAATCAGGGTAACTTGACTGCCAAGAGCATGATAAATTGTTGCCATTTCAAGGCCAATAATTCCAGCTCCCGCGATTAATAATCGTTTAGGTACCCAGCTTACTTCTAAGGCATCGGTTGAGTCCCATACTCGTTTGTCCTCCCAAGGAATGAATGGGAATTTACTCACCGAAGAGCCTGCCGCTATAATGCTATTTTCAAAACCAATCACTTGTTCGCTACCATTATCGGCAGTTACGCAAATCGTATTAGGGGAAGTAAAGCGGCCATAGCCTGTTACAATCGTTACTTTGCGTTGTTTTGCTATGTGTGCTAAGCCGCCGTTTAATTTGGAAATGGTTTTGTTTTTGTGCTCGCGAAGCTTTTCTAAGTTGATTTTGGGCTCTTGAAATTCGATCCCTACTTCGTTAAAGTGTTTCGTTTCTGTTAAAACTTCTGCAACGTGTAATAAGGCTTTAGAAGGAATACAGCCAACATTCAGACAAACCCCGCCAATTTGAGCAAATTTTTCAATTAAAATAACACTTTTACCTAAGTCTGCTGCTCTAAATGCAGCCGTATAACCGCCAGGGCCAGAGCCTAAAACAACAACATCAGCTTGCAAGTCAATGTCGCCACTATAGGTTGCCGCTGAGGCCGATGGTTTAACGCTTTCGTTGTTGGGCTCGGGTGCTTTGGCAGCAGGTTCAGCTTTTTTATCTGTGGGTTGCTTGTCTTGTGCATCTATTTCAGTAGCTGCTTCGATTTCAAAAATTTCACTGCCTTCAGAAACTTTATCCCCCAGTTTAACGAGGACTTTAGTTACGGTACCAGCTTGGCTTGCAGGTATTTCCATACTTGCTTTGTCAGATTCAATGGTAATTAATGAGTCATCAACAGCAATTTTGTCGCCAATGTTGACCATGATCTCAATGACTTCAACTTGATCAAAGTCGCCAATATCAGGTACGGTTAATTTGCTTATTTGCATCTAATTCTCCATCATTGACTTATATTAATAGTTGACGAATGTCGCCTAATATTTGGGTTAAATAATTGGTAAATGCAGCTCCCTGCGCACCATCAATGACTCGGTGATCATAGGATAAGGCTAAAGGGCACATCAATCGAGGCTGAAACTCATTGCCATTCCAAACAGGTGCCATTTTTGCTCTAGATACACCTAAAATGGCGACTTCAGGGGCGTTAACAATCGGAGTAAACTTTGTGCCACCAATACCTCCTAAACTGGAAATGGTAAAGCAACCACCTTGCATTTCTCTAGGTGTTAATTTTTTATCTCTTGCTTTTTTTGCTAGTTCAGCGAGCTCTATGGATAACTCGCTTAAGCTTTTTTGATCAACATCTCGAATGACGGGGACTACAAGACCATCAGGGGTAGCAACAGCAACTCCAATATGAAAATAGTATTTTTGAATTAAACTTTGTCCATCAACTGATAATGAAGTGTTAAAGCGAGGGTGTTTTTGTAATGTTTTTACCACAGCTTTTAATAAAAATGGTAATAAGGTTAGCTTAATTCCATCCTGTGCTCGTTCAATATTGGTAGCTTTTCTAAAATCTTCCATATCAGTGATGTCTGCATCATCAAATTGAGTCACATGTGGAATATTTAACCAGTTACGGTGCAAAAACTTTCCTGTTAATACATTGATTTTAGATAAAGTAATATTATCTATTTCACCCCATTGCGAAAAGTCAATTTCAGGCATTGCTTCAATACCTAAAGTGCTTGATGCACTTGATGTGGCCGACTTTTGGCTTAATGCATTTTTAACAAAATTTTGCACATCTTCTTTTAAGATCCGCCCACTTCTTCCAGAGCCTTGCATTTGAGATAAGTCAGCACCTAACTCTCGAGCAAATTTTCTTACTGCTGGTGAGGCGTGAGCAAGTACAAACTTCTGCGCATTAATCATTGCTGTAGGAGAGGGCTTATTTGTGGTATTGCTTTGTGGTGCGGCAGTAGTTGGTGCTTTTTCAACCGCTGCTGCAGTTTCAACAACAGGCTCAGTTTTTTCTTCATCTACAACGCTAGGCACTGCCTCATTAGAGCTTACTGTTTCTTCCAGTTCTAAAATCAAACTACCTTCACTGACTTTGTCTCCTAAAGCACATTTGATGGCTTTAATAATACCTTGGTGACTACAAGGTATTTCCATGCTAGCTTTGTCAGATTCAACGGTAATAATGGAATCATCGACTGCCACATGATCTCCAATGGCAACCATAATTTCAATAACTTCAACATCATCAAAATCACCTATATCAGGAACTTTTACCTCAATCATTTATTTTCTCCTTTAAGCCATCGTAGGATTTAGTTTTTCGCTATTGATGTCATATTTTTTAATCGCCTCAGCCACCTTGCCAGCAGGAAATTGTCCTTCATCAGCTAAAGCTTTTAAGGCAGTAATGACAATATTTTTGTCATTTACTTCAAAGTGTTGACGTAGCTTTTCACGAGTATCGGAGCGTCCAAAACCATCTGTCCCTAATACTTCGTAGCGTTCAGGTAACCACTTGCGAATTTGATCTGCATAAGCTTTGTTATAATCTGTAGCAGAAACAATCGGACCACGATGTCCTTTTAAGGTTTTTTCGAGGTAAGATACTTTTGCTTCTTTAAGTGGGTGTAGGCGGTTCCAACGATCAATATCTTGAGCCTCACGAGTTAGTTCGTTGTAACTCGTTACGCTCCAAACATCAGCATCAATAGACCAGTCTTTATCAAGCAGTTCAGCTGCTTTAATCACTTCACGTAATATAGTGCCCGATCCCATTAACTGTACTTTTTTACGACGTTTACCACCACCTTGTAATAAATAAATGCCTTTAATGATACCTTCTTCAACATCTTTCGGCATTGCTGGCTGATGATAGTTTTCATTCATAATAGTAATGTAATAAAATACATTTTCTTGATTTTTATACATTCTTTTCATGCCATCATGGGTGATAACAGCAAGTTCATAAGTAAAGGTTGGATCATAAGAGATACAGTTTGGAATAGCGCCTGCCATTAAGTGCGAATGACCATCTTGATGTTGTAAACCTTCTCCAGCTAGTGTCGTTCTTCCAGCAGTAGCACCCATCAAAAAACCTCTGGCTTGAATATCACCTGCCAACCAGGCTAAGTCACCAATGCGTTGAAAACCAAACATGGAATAGAAAATATAAAAGGGGATCATATTGACATTATGAGAGCTATAGGCAGTAGCAGCCGCTAACCAAGATGACATCGATCCAGCCTCATTAATGCCTTCTTCTAAAATTTGACCATCACTATTTTCTTTATAAAACATCACTTGTTCTTTATCTTGTGGGGTATATAATTGCCCCACAGAAGAATAAATGCCTAATTGTCTAAACATACCTTCCATACCAAAGGTGCGAGCTTCATCAGGAACTATTGGCACAGCATATTTTCCAATATTTTTATCACGTGTAATCAAGGTTAGTAAACGAACAAATGACATCGTAGTAGACATTTCTCGTTCACCGGAATCTTGTAATAAGGAGTCAAAGTGAGATAAATCAGGAATATCTAATGGTGGAGCAACACGGCGTCTAGCTGGCATTGAGCCACCTAAAGCCTCACGTTTTGCCATCAGATACTTGTATTCTTCACTGTCTTTCCCTGGATGATAATACTCAGCTCTACCTGCTTGTTCATCGTTTAATGGGATATTAAAACGGTTTTTATAAGTGATCATTTCTTTTTCATCTAGCTTTTTCTGCGAGTGAGTGCGCATTTGTCCCTCACCTGCGGATCCCATACCATAACCTTTAACGGTATGGGTTAATAGAACAACGGGTTGATCGCTGGTATTAACTGCTTCTTGGTATGCAGCATAGACTTTATGGGGATCATGTCCACCACGATTTAAGCGCCAGATATCATCATCTGACATATTTGATACCATTTCTTTTAATTCGGGATATTTGCCAAAAAAGTGTTCGCGTACATAAGCACCATCTTTGGATTTATAGTTTTGAAAATCACCGTCGACACACTCCATCATCCGACGCTTTAATAAACCATTTGTATCTTTGGCTAAAAGCGGATCCCAGTAACTGCCCCAAATAACTTTAATAACTTTCCAGCCAACCCCTCTAAACACAGATTCTAATTCTTGAATGATTTTGCCATTACCACGAACAGGACCATCCAGTCGTTGTAAGTTACAGTTAATTACCCAGATCAAGTTATCTAATTTTTCTCTGGAAGCTAAGGATATTGCACCTAATGATTCAGGCTCATCCATTTCGCCATCACCTAAAAACGCCCATACCTTACGGCTTTTAGTATCTGATAAACCTCTATCATGCAGGTACTTCATAAAGCGAGCTTGATAAATGGATTGAATAGGCCCTAACCCCATTGAAACGGTAGGAAATTGCCAGAAGTCAGGCATTAACCACGGGTGAGGATAAGAAGAAAGACCATTTCCATCTACTTCTTGACGAAAGTTGTTAAGTTGCTCTTCGCTTAACCGGCCTTCAAGATAGGCTCTTGCATATATGCCTGGTGCAGAATGACCTTGGAAAAAAACCAAATCGCCTGCGTGCTCATGACTGCCAGCATTAAAGAAATAATTAAAACCGGTATCATATAAAGTTGATGCAGAAGCAAAGCTGGCAATATGCCCGCCTAATTCAGTTGATTTTCGATTTGCTCTCACTACCATAGCTGCAGCATTCCAACGGATAAATGTTCTGATTCGATGGTCCATACTGACATCACCAGGGATTTTTTGTTCTAGGTGAGTAGGGATGGTATTAACATAGGCAGTATTTGATGAGTGCGGTAAATTAACCCCAGAACGTCTGACTGAGTCAATCAATTGCTCGATAATATAATGGGCGCGTTCACTTCCTTCTGTTTCTATTAAGCTGTGTAAAGCATCAAGCCATTCTTTTGTTTCTTGTGGGTCGTGATCAACGCTATTATTTTGAGTATCCATTAAATTTTCCTCTTAACCATTCGTCATTTAAGTTATTTTTTAAGTCATTTTTCAAACTCTGCATATTTCGACTTTATTCTATTTGAACGGTATAGTAATCTATTTTTAGTAAAAATGAAAATTTTTACAGCTAAAAAATAAATTATTTTAAATTCAATGAGATATGAGTATCAAATAAAAAATACCTATATTTTTAGTGCCGAATTTACAGCTAATGTTTAGTTAAGGCGAATAAATATTTCACTAACATATTTATTTTGATCTATACTCTAACTATTTATATCCATCCTTTATATCCATTCAAGTTGTTAATTATGAAAACGAACAAAGATACTTTAAAAGAACTAGCATTGCTTTATCATGCCCAGCCAATTGCAGGAAAATTGGCCGTGGTGGCAACTAAACCTTGTGATAATCAACAAGATTTAGCGCTTGCATATACTCCAGGTGTTGCTGCTCCTGTGCGAGAAATAGCTAGGGATAATAGCTTGGCATATCAGTACACCAATAAAGCAAACTTGGTTGCTGTTATTAGTAATGGTACAGCCGTTTTAGGCTTGGGCAATATGGGAGCATTAGCCAGTAAACCGGTGATGGAAGGAAAAGCTGTATTGTTTAAGAAGTTTGCCGATATTGATGTGTTTGATATTGAATTAACAGCTACAGATGTTGATGACTTTGTGCAGACAGTTGTGAATATCGCTCCTACGTTTGGTGGCATCAATCTGGAAGATATTGCAGCACCACAGTGTTTTGAAATTGAAAAACAATTAAAAGAAAAATTAGATATTCCCGTTTTTCATGACGATCAACACGGTACAGCGATTATTGTTGCTACAGGAATATTAAATGCGTTGAAAATTCAGGGGAAAAAATTAGAAGAAATAAAAATTGTTTGTATCGGTGCAGGCTCTGCAGGCATTAGCTCAATGAATTTGTTAATCGCATTAGGTGTTAGCATAGAGCAAATTAATATGGT
>CAYMMQ010000078.1:1303-10963 GCA_964391585.1 uncultured Ectothiorhodospiraceae bacterium | reverse complement strand
TATATTGTTAATTTGGATACCGATTATGCTTAATAACACGACTTTATGGATAAAAATCACCATTACCATGACTTTCTCTCTGATTGTTATTGGTAGTCTACTGACGTATAGTAACTTACAAAACATGCAAAAACTGGTCAATGTTGCTGAACAGCGAGAATTGCATGCTTACCTACAAAATATATCCAATAGTATTAGTTCAGAAACACGCATGGCTGAAGCCATGAGCGCATTAGTAGCCAATATTCCATTGGTGCAGCAAAAATTTGCCGCCGGAGATAGAGATACATTAAAAGAGTTATTTTTACCTGGTTACTCAATACTTGCCAAACAATATGGTGTAAGGCAGTTTCAATTTCATACCCCACCAGCCACCTCTTTTTTTCGAGTACACAAAGCTGAAAAATTTGGGGATGACTTATCTTCTTTTCGTCATACGGTAATAAATACCAACAAGCTTAAAAAACCAACCCGTGGTTTAGAATCAGGTGTTGCAGGTATTGGTGCTCGAGGTATTGTTCCAGTATTTGAGGACAGCAACAATGGTAAGCATATTGGTTCGGTTGAATTTGGAATGAGTTTTGATCAATCTTTTTTTGATAACTTTAAAAAACAAAATAAAGTCGAGGTGAATCTACATCTTTTTAAAGATAATAAATTTAAAACCTTTGCTTCAACCATAAATAACAAAATTTTATTGCCAGAAAACAAGCTGCGCCTTGCGATTAATGGTGAGCATCAAATGGGTTATGCCGAAATTAATGGAGCACCGCATGCTGTTATTGTTGATGTTGTTCAAGATTATTCGGGTAGTGCCATTGGTGTGATAGAACTTGCCATGGAGCGTAGTCACTATATTGCAACCATAAATGAATCCAAAATGGCTGCAACCTGGATTGCTTTACTTGCGCTGGTGATCGGTCTTATTCTGGCACTTTTATCATCTAAAACCATGATAAAGGGAATAAATGAAGTTATTTTTTCTTTAAATAAAATTGCTGGTGGTGATTTAACTGTTGAAATTAATAACCATAATAAAGATGAAATCGGTCAATTAGCAGAAGCCACTAGACAAATGCAACAACAACTCAGTCAAGTCGTACATAAAGTTCATGAACATGCCCACTCAGTTTATACAGCCTCACAACAACTGACCTCTGAAGTTGGTGGTCAAGCTGCTACTTCTAGTGAGTTATCAGCATCTGTCACCGAAATTACCTCAACGATGGAAGAGTTATCTGCCTCATCAACACAAATTTCTGAACATTCTAATTCAGTAGTAAATATAGCAAATAGCACCTTAGAAAATAGTAAACAAGGTTTAGATGCAGTACAAACGGTACAACATCGAATTGAAGATATCAAACATGATAATGAAATTAGCTTACATGAAATTGTAGGTTTAGGTAGCAAATCCAAAGAAATCAGTAAAATAATGGATATTATTAATGCCTTGGCCGATCAAACAAAACTCATTGCATTTAATGCCGCCTTAGAAGCATCTAGTGCTGGTGAATCTGGTAAGCGTTTTAGTGTTGTGGCTGCTGAAATTCGCCGCCTTGCTGATAGTGTAACGGAATCTACTGGAGAAATTGAAGGGAAAGTCAATGAAATTCAAGAGTCCATTAGTCGCTTGGTCATCACCTCTGAAAAAGGAGAAAAAGGTATTGAGCAAGGAATGATAGAGTCGGCACAAACATCAGATTTTCTATCTGATCTGGTGGGATCAGCGGATGAAACATCAACTGCTGCGCAACAAATTTCTATTTCAACTAGGCAGCAAAAAACAGCCAGCGATCAAGTTGTAGTCGCGCTGCAAGAAATCGTTTCTGCAACAACACACACTAAAAAAACAGTTAATCATATTTCAGAAGTGAGTCAAAGCATGACCGAACTATCAGCAGATTTAAAAGCACTGGTTGAGCACTTTAAATTATCGACCTCTGAAAATAGTTAAAAGTAGGTTAATTGTGCAATCAAAACCACCCATTCGAGTTTTTATCTGCGATGATAGCTTATTAGTTCGCTCATTAATGCGAACTATGCTTGAAACCGATCCGCAAATTGTTATTGTCGGTGAAGCGAGTAATGGCAAAGAAGCTTATGAGCAAGTCATCAGCATTAAACCAGATATTGTTACCATGGATCTGGAAATGCCTGTTATGGGAGGACATGAGGCGATTAGAGAAATCATGTCAGAATTTGCTGTTCCTATTGTTGTGGTCAGTTCCTTGGATGATGCACAAAATGCCTATAAAGCAATTTCCAATGGGGCTCTTGAAGTTATTCCCAAACCACAACTTGAAAAAGTTGAAGCTTGTGAGTTTGTCAAAAAAATAAAAATGTTGGCGCAAATTAAAACCATCAAACATGTTAAATCCCGTTTTTCTCAAACGCATTCATCGCCTATTAAGCAGATGCAATGTATTGAAACAACAACTAGTCCTAAATATGGGATTTTTGCCATTGCCTTATCCACAGGAGGGCCACAAACTTTAGAAAAAATTTTAAAAGCTATTCCTGCTAATTTTCCTTGCCCTATTGTCGTTGCACAGCATATTAGTCTAGGGTTTGCCCAAGGATTTGCTGAATGGTTAAATAGTTCGGTATCATTAAACGTCAAAATTGCTGAAGATAAGGAAAAATTATTACCAGGATATGTTTATATCTCACCATCTGACTTTGATTTTACTGTCAGTCATAACCACTTAGTAAAGCTCTCACAAGCAGATAATAATGGGATCTATCATCCTAATTGTGATGTTTTATTAAAATCAATTGCTATGATCTACGGAAAAAATGCAGTAGGTATTATTTGTACCGGCATGAGTTCTGATGGGGTACAAGGCATGGAGTCAATTCATGCTGCAGGTGGATCAACCATTGCCCAAGATGAACAAAGTTCTATCGTTTTTGGCATGAACCAAGTGGCTATTAGTAGAAATTGTATTGATTATATCTTACCCCTGCTATCCATCGCTGGCAAAATGCAACAACTCTGTATGAAAATGCAAAGCATGGAAGTGAAAATCGATGCAACTTCCAAGCAAATGTTCGATTCAGCTCATGATTAATAAAAAAAACATGCTCAACCAACCGAGTCACTTTAAACAATTCAAACGATTGTGCCAAACAAAGTTTGGACTTGATTTTCATGATAAAAATGAATCTGCTTTACAACAGGCCATTGAAACTCGTCTACAAGAAAAGGGTATCATTAATAGTCAGGAATACCTTCAATTACTTGAAAACAACAAACGTGAACAACAAGAATTTATTTGCTTATTAACCATCAATGAAACCTATTTTTACCGTGAAGAAATACACTTAGAGTTTCTCGTTAATGTATTAATCCCCAACATCCAAAATAGCAAAAAGAGCGATGAGCCGATCCGTATCTTATGTGTGGGCTGCTCAACTGGAGCAGAACCCTATTCAATTGCGATGGCATTGGATCAAAAGTTTCCCAATGCGGCGCAATTATTTAGCATTATTGGCAGTGATGTTGATTATCAAGTGCTAAACTTTGCCAAACAAGCAAGATATAATGCCCTAACTTTCCGTGCCTTACCTTTAGCTCTTAAACAACGCTACTTTGTTGAAGAAAAGAAAAAAACTCACCATGGTCAAGAATATCGTTTAATAAGAAAAATTAGAGATATGGTTTCTTGGCAATACTTTAATATTGTATCTGATCCCATTGAAAGTAACACGCCACAAGTTGATGTGATTTTTTTTCGTAATGTTTCGATTTATTTTGATAAACAAACTTTATTTAAAATTCATCAAAAATTTGCTCAATTGTTAAAACCCGATACTTTTCTAATTGTAGGCTTAACTGAAACTTTATCGAATAATTTAGGCCCCTTAAGCTTAAAAAACGATAAAAATATTTATTATTTTCAAAACTCAGGCACTTCCTCCGTTACACAACTGAAACAGACTCCATCGACTTCAAGTTCTCGTAGAGCAATGAGTGAAATCATTGCTAATAAAACCATTAACACTAAACCGCTGATTTCTAAACCACTAAGTTCTACACCACTGGGTTCTAAGGCACTGGGTTCTAAAGCACTGGGTTCTAAAGCACAGCTTTCCGCATTTTCTCAAGCTAAATATGGCAAAACTTCAAGCTCAAAACAACCTGCTCATCCAGCGATAAAAACAAATACATCACTTCAGCAAAAACAACAATACAACGACAGTTTTGAAGCAATAAAAGAATTAGTTGTAGAAAAAAAACACCCACAAGCCCTAAAGCAAATAGAAGATTGTTTACATGAAAACGCTTTACCCGAACTTAAAAAAGATCGGGCGAAATTTTTATTATTACGCTCTTATATCGCATTTAATGCCCAAGAATTTCTAAACGCCAAACAAGATGCACTAGAAGCTTTAAGCATTGAGCCATTTTCTATTGATGTATTCTTATTATTAGGCATGACGTGCAAATGGTCACAACAGCACGATGATGCGATTTCATGGTTTAAAAAAGCGCTGTATATCCACCCCCATTGTTGGCCTGCCCATTATTATCTTGCTGGTTTGTATCATGAAACAGATAGTACAGGTAAAGCGATACAAGAATACCGTTTAACCATTCAGCAGCTAGAAGAGTCAGAAGAAAACTTTAACCAGCAATTAATTATCCCCTTAGCGTTACCTAAAAGTGAAATACGTTTATTAGCACAAAGGTATTTACAACAAGCAGAATCAGCTGTAAAAGGAAAACGTTATGGCTCTTGATATGTCGCGTTTTATCGCTCGCTTTGTGGAAGAAGCCAGAGATCATATCGATCAACTTGAAAGTGGGGTTGCAACATTGGAGCAAGATCCCACTAAACAAGAGAGTATTAATGTTATTTTTCGTTCTGCTCATACCATAAAAGGCTCTTCTCGAATGCTAAAGCTAATAACCATTAGTGAAACAGCACATAAACTAGAAGATGTATTAGGATGCTTGCGAGAAAACAGTATTCAATTTACCCCAGAATTGGGGCGCTTAATTTATCAAGCTATTGATGCTATTGCTTCGCTGGTTGATATTGCTGAAAAAAAAGAAACCTTACCTGATATAGATGACAAGCTCTGTAATGCTTTAGCCTTAGCTGCAAAAGGTGAGATGCAAACAGCAACTACTCAAGATGAAAAGAAACAGTCCTCGGATGAGCAAGTTATTACAACTACAGCAAAAGCCACAGCTACAGCTACGCCTACAAGTCAAGAAAATAAAACGGTTGATAATGCTGCTAACAAAAAAGATAATACCATTGTATTAAACAGTAGTGATACGGTAAGGATCCGTTTATCTAAACTGGATGAGCTAATCAAATTAATGGGCGAGGTCGTTTCAAGCCATGCCATGATGCATCAGGGAATTGTAGACTTTAAACAACTACATCTTAGTATTAACGCTGTGATCAATAATGACAATAACGAAAAAAGTATCGTCGGGGAACAATTAAATACCTTTGAGAAAAAATTTCGTCATGATGTGCTTAGCCAGCAAATGTTAATGGAAGAATTACATGATAAGGCACTGACCTTAAGAATGTTACCCTTAGCCATTGTTTTTGATCCGGCAGCCAGACTGATCAGAGAGTTAGCCCGCTCGACTGGTAAAGAGGTTGAATGTGAAATTAAAGGTTCTGAAATTGAACTTGATCGTCAATTAATCGATAAACTTAGCGATCCTATCGTTCACTTAATCCATAATGCCGTTGATCATGGTATTGAAACACCGAAAGAAAGACAAGCCGCTGGGAAAACATCTCATGGAAAGATACAAGTTATTGCTCATCAAGACAGCGGTTGGGTGGTTATTACTATTTCAGATAATGGTCGAGGAATGTCGCTGGAAAAAATCCGCCAAAAAGCCATTAACAAGGGTTTATATACACAAGAAGAAGTTGATAACTTTAGTGATAATGATGTCATGGAGTTTATTTTTCTTCCAGGTTTTAGTACTAATGCGATTATCACCGATCTCTCTGGGCGTGGGGTTGGTTTAGATGTTGTGAAAAAAGCGATTATTGAAAGTCTACAAGGTACAATTGATATTGACAGTGATAATAGCGGGACTAGCTTTACCTTAAAATTGCCTCTTTCACTGGCGATTATGCGAATTTTACTCTGTCAAGTTGCCCATCATGCATTTGCTTTTAGCGCTCAGTATGTATCCAGTATTGTGCGCATTCAAGAAAATGCGTTAAAACATGTTGCTGATAGACGTGCAATTACTATTGGCAGTGAGTTTATTCCTGTTTTACCTTTAGCCGAGCTACTAGGTATAAAAGCGAATTCTCAGCAACAAGGCGAAGAATTACTCTTAGTTATTGTCAAAACTCATCATGAAAAACTTGCCTTGATCATTGATGATCTGATTGACGAACTTGATATGGTTATTAAGCCATTACCAGCCCATATGCAATCTTTAAAACTTGCTTCTGGTGTGGTCATGACGGGGAAACGTGAATTAGTCAGTGTTTTAAATGTCTCTGAGCTTATGAAAAATGCTAGCTCACTACGTTCAGGCATTAAGCAAGAAGTGAAGGAGCAAGCTACAAGCATAAACTACCATGTATTAGTCGTGGATGATTCACTGAATACCCGTGAAATTGAAAAAGATGTATTAGAAGCCAGTGGTTATCAAGTGAGCACAGCAGAAGATGGTATGGATGCATTAAATAAAGCACGACTAGAAGACTTTGATGCTATTTTAACAGACGTAGAAATGCCTCGCATGGATGGTTTTGAACTGACCAAACAACTACGTGAAGATGAACGCTTTAAACATACCCCGATCATTATTGTGACCTCAAGAGAAAAGCAAGAAGATAAACTTAGAGGGATTGAAGTTGGCGCTGATGCTTATATTGTCAAAGGAGACTTTGAGCAAAGCAACTTGGTAGAAACCTTGCAAAACTTACTGGGTTAATCCGGTACTTTAGGAGAAATAACATGTTAATTTTAGTGGTCGATGACGATCCCACAGCTGCAATGATAACCGCCGCCATTGTTGAAGATGAAGGGCATGAAACCTTAGTTGCTGAAAATGGCGTTGAAGCTCTAGAAATCTTTACAAGCAATCCCGAGATAGCTCTCGTTATATCAGATATGAATATGCCCTTAATCACCGGTGTAGAGCTATTTCAGGAATTACGTGAACAAGACAGTCAAGTTCCTTTTATTTTATTAAGTGGTGATAATCCAGATGAAGCATTAAAACTTGAAGCACGTTTAAATGCCAGTTTGCTTAAAGATTTTTCATTGCATGAAACGCTAATAGTTACCATTACTGAGGTTATGGATAAAAAATAATAACACTATGAAAACATCTACGCCCATAAAAAAATCATTAAAAAGTAAACTTGAACGCTTACGCCGTGGATTTTTTAAAGAAATCCCACAACGCTTAGAAGATATTTTTAAAAGTTTTAATCAGCTAAAAGACTGCCCTGACAATCCCGATTTTGCCGGTGACTTACACCGCAAAATTCATAATATTAAAGGCACTGCAGCTTCTTTTGGGCTCAATGATCTTAGTTTAATCGCAACTCAACTTGAGCCAATGCTTAAATACCTAATTGAGAAAAATAATAGCAGCAATAAACTTAGCATCAATGAGTTAGCAGATACCATAGAAGAAATTCATCAACTCATCCTGCAACTACGGCAAGAAACAAAAAAAGCCGTTGAGTCTGACAAACCCTTTTTAGACTTATTTCCAGCATTTGAGCTACCCAAAGCTTCCAATGAGGTTGAGCAACAAAAACACAAAAAGCCATTAATTTATATTTGTGATGATGATCAGTCTTTGTTGCACCAAATGGAAATTCAATTAGGCTGTTTTAGTTATGAGAGTCAATCATTTAGCTGTGCTTCTGCCTTACTTGATGTGGCAAGAAAAAAACAGCCCGATATTATTATTATGGATATTGTTTTTCCTGAAAGCGATAAAAAAGGCTTGGAAGTTATAAATAGCTTGCAAACCTTATATAAAGATAATATTCCAATTATTTTCATTTCAGCACGAAATGATTTTGATGCTCGCTTATATGCGCTTGAAGTGGGTGGTATTGCCTACTTTAATAAACCATTTAAAGTTACCGAATTGGTCGATAGCATTGATGAAATTTTATTTCCCCCCACTCCAGAGCCTTATCGTGTTTTAATTATTGATGATGATCAAAGCATTGCCCAATACCATGCTCTTATTCTTGAGGATGCAGGTATTCGTGTTGAAATTGTCACTATTGTCAATCAAGTATTAGATAAAATCACTAAATTTAAGCCAGACTTATTATTACTGGATATGTTTATGCCCAAGTGCAGTGGTCCCAAACTCGCTCAATTAATTCGCCAAATTCCGGAGTTTGTCAGTTTACCAATCGTTTATTTATCCAGTGAAACAAATAGTCAAAATCAAATTTCTGCCTTACGAGTTGGAGCAGATGGTTTTTTAACCAAACCAATTATGCCGCAACGCCTTATTTCTGAGGTATTGTTACGCACAGAAAGAATGAAAGTCATTCGTTCCTTGATGATTAAAGATAGCTTAACGGGGCTGTTAAACCACACTACTTTGCTAAATGCATTAGACAACAGCCTACAAAATGCCACCAGAAGAAATGAACCCGTTAATTTTGTGATGATTGATATTGACCACTTTAAAAAAGTAAATGATCAATATGGACACGCACTGGGTGATCAAGTGATTCTGGCATTATCCCGCTTATTAAGGCAACGTTTTCGTCAAACCGATTATGTGGGGCGATATGGAGGAGAAGAGTTTGCCTTGGTATTACCGAATATGCAAAAAGAAAAAACTATCGAAGTAGTTAATCATCTGCGCCAGGATTTTGCCAACCTTAAATTTACGGCCAGCGAAGGAGTTTTTTCCTGCACCTTAAGTGCTGGATTATCATTTTTCCCTCAATTGAAAAACAAACAAGATATTGTCAACCGTGCCGATGCAGCACTTTATGAAGCAAAACATAAAGGTCGTAACCAAGTGATGGTATTTGATGAAGATATATCAGCTAGCACTATTGTTGATAAGAAAGTGAAGGAGTAAACATCATGTCAGATGAACAACTAACACTAGATCAACTTTTAGAACAAAAAAACCAACAAAAAATTGGCCATGACAAAGAAGTGGTAGATGTGAATGAAAAAACGATTAAGGTGGTCATTTTTAGTTTGGGGGATGAATGCTTTGCTTTTTATGCCGATAGCGTCACAGAAATTTTGGCAGAAAATAGCTCGGTGTTTTTTGTCCCAGGTTGCCCAGCCTCATTAAGTGGCGTGATTAATGTTCGTGGTTCCATTGAGTCGGTCATTGACATTGCTATGTTTTTAAAGCTTGAAAATCAAACAAACGACAAAAAAACTTATACCATTTTATTAGCCAAAAACCCTGAAATGACTAGTGGTGTTGCGGTGGATAAAATTATTGATGTGGTTGATATTCCTGAACGAATTATTCAAGAAGCACCAGATACCATACCTTTACATCTTCGCCCTTATATTAGTGATGTTTTTGAGTTTGATGTTCACGCTGTTAGTTTATTAAATTTAGAGCAAATATTTAAAGATTATCAACAAGGTTTAAGCTAATTGTGCAAAAATCTTCATTAAAATTCGTTTGTTTTAAAAGTG
>CAYMMQ010000078.1:0-1203 GCA_964391585.1 uncultured Ectothiorhodospiraceae bacterium | reverse complement strand
AAGATATTCAACAGCTTTGGAGCGGTTATGGGCAAATTTCTCGTTATGGCCTGCACAATTGCCCCACTAAAACGATTATTATTAAACACGTTCAAGTACCACGGCAAAGCAAGCAACACCCTCGAGGTTGGAATAGTGATATTTCCCATCAACGTAAAATAAAATCTTATCATATTGAATCGGCATGGTATGAAAAATGGGCTCAATACTGCGATGATTTATGTCGTATACCACACGGTATCTTGGTTGAAGTGATTGATGATGACTTTTTAATCGTATTGGAAGATTTAGATGCTAAAGGTTATCCGGTTAGAAAAAATTCTATTTCCCTCTCCGAAATGAAAACCTGCCTGGCATGGCTGGCAAATTTTCATGCAACCTTTCTTGGCAAGAAACCCAGTAATTTATGGAGAACAGGAAGCTATTGGCATTTAGAAACTCGCCCCGATGAATTAAAAGTGCTAAAGGATAAAGCCTTAAAAAATGCAGCTAAAAAAATCGATCTCGCTTTAAAAAACACGCCTTTTCAAACCTTTGTTCACGGTGATGCCAAGTTAGCAAACTTTTGTTTTTCTCAAAATGGCAAAAAAGTCGCCGCCGTTGACTTTCAATATGTGGGTGGTGGTTGCGGTATGAAGGATGTTGCCTATTTCATCGGTAGTTGCTTATATGAAAGTGATTGTGAGCGACTGGAAGCTGATCTATTAGATGAATATTTTATCCAACTAAAGCAAGCAATAAGTCACAAAAACATCCGTGTTAATACTCAAGAACTTGAACAAAACTGGCGCGACTTATATCCCTATGCATGGGCCGACTTTCATCGATTTATTAAAGGTTGGAGTCCTGGACACTGGAAAAACAATAGTTATAGCGAGCGTTTAAGCAAAGAAGTCATCAAGAAACTATGACGTAAACAACTAAATTCTGTTAATATACTTAGCATTATCTCTTTTAAATCCCTTTTGAGAAGCAAGCCACATGAAATTATTAGTTCGCAACTTATCCCGTAGCACCACTGAAGAAGAGTTACTCGAGATGTTTAGCGCTCACGGCTCAGTACAATATTGCAACTTGGTCATGGACACTGAAAAAAACAAGTCAAAAGGATTTGGTTTTGTTGAAATGCCTAAAGCGGGCGAAGCTAAAGCGGCGATGAAATATCTCAATGGGCAAATCGTTGATGATTTTCGTATTCGAGTA
>CAYMMQ010000077.1:0-11093 GCA_964391585.1 uncultured Ectothiorhodospiraceae bacterium | reverse complement strand
TTTCTGAAAGCAGGTTTATTTTTTCAACAAAGTCCACATCACTTTTTAAAACAACGTCTAATTGTGCTAAATGTTTTTTTTTCATATGCTATAAAACCATTTTTTGTTATCCTTACATCTATTATGAGCACTGCTAAATTATCCATACAAACTGACACTTCAACTATCAAACTAACAAGTGATGGTGATTGGTTAGCGGATGAAATGCATCTTATTTTCCCACAATTAGATCAAATCAACTGTCATCAGCACATACAGCATATTGCTTGGGATTTCAGTGCGGTGGAAAAAATGGATGCTGTGGCATTGGTGACTATTTTACACTTTTTTCAGCGTTTTGATCCGCAAAAAGTCTCTTTTTCTATCACTGGCTTAAAAGAAAATTATCAACGGATGTTAATTTTCTATCGTAAAAATGCCATCTATCACAAACCGATCAAACCTCCTGTCCGCTCCTTATTTTATCAATTGGGCAGAAAAATTATCAACAAAATTGAGGGTTTACTCAGCTTTATCCACTTTGTCGGTGAAAGTAGCTATCATATATATCAAACCTTACTCCACCCCTCTTTACTGCGCATAAGTTCTAGCACCAAACATATTGAACAATCTGGCTTGTATGCTTTACCGATTATTGGATTGACTGCTTTTTTAATCGGACTGGTTATAGCGTATCAGTCTACCGAGCAATTGGCTCGCTTTGGCGCTAATATTTTTATCGTAGAAATGGTTTCAATTTCGATATTTAGAGAATTAGCCCCGATGATTGCAGCTATTGTTGTTGCCGGTCGCAGTGCCAGCGCTTATACCGCAGAAATTGGCACCATGAAAATCACCGAAGAAATTGATGCCATGCGTACCATGGGGTTTGAGCCACAGCAATTTTTAGTTTTACCACGGTTATTTGCCTTGGTATTATCGATGCCGCTTATTGTATTTTTTGCCGATATGATGGGGGTTTTTGGTGGAATGTTAATTGCTTTTAATGAACTAGATATAAGCTTTAGCAAATTTTTAGCTCGAATGCAGGCCGAAGTTCCTATAAAACACCTTATTATAGGACTTATCAAAGCGCCATTTTTTGGTATTATTATCGCCACTATTGGAACCTTTAGAGGTTTTCAAGTGACTGGAAGTACTGATAGTATTGGTTATTACACCACTGTTAGTGTGGTAAATGCGATATTCTGGGTAATTGTTGCCAATGCCATGATCTCTATTTTACTAACGGAAATAGGGATCTGAGATGAACGGCAAAACCATTGTGGAAATTAAAAACATTATCACCGAATTTGGTACTAATCGTATTCATGATGACGTGAGTTTTAGCATTAATACTGGGGAGATATTTGGTTTATTAGGTGGTAGTGGTTCTGGAAAATCAACGTTGTTACGGCAAATGATCTTATTACAACAGCCCACCAAGGGAAATATTTCATTATTAGGGAAGCAATTAGATCAACTTAACAAAACAGAAATACACAAAATTCGTTTACAATGGGGGGTATTATTTCAGTTTGGAGCATTATTTTCTTCCTTAAATGTTTTAGAAAATATTGCTGTGGGTTTAAATGAATATACACAGCTACCAAAATCCTTAATTGAAGAAATAGTACATACAAAAATTAAAATGGTAGGCCTACCTTCACACTCGGCTTACTTATATCCTGCTGAATTAAGTGGTGGTATGAAAAAAAGAGTCGGATTAGCAAGGGCATTAGCCATGGATCCCAAATTGTTATTTCTTGATGAGCCGACCAGTGGCTTAGATCCCAGTAGCTCAAGAGCATTTGACCGTTTAATTATCGAGTTAAAACACATGTTGAATTTAACCATTATAATGGTGACTCACGACTTAGATACCATTGAATATACCTTAGATCGATTTATTATCTTACATGAAAAGAAAATATTGTTAGAAGGCAATATGGATGATGTTAAACAACATCAACACCCGATGTTAGCAACATTTTTCAACCGAACTTCACACTAAAAAATAAACTTATGGATACCAAAATAAACTATACTTTTGTTGGCCTATTTGTATTTACCCTAGGCTTATGTATGATTAGTTTTTTATTATGGATGAGCAAGTACGGACTAGAAGAACAAAAACTTGATCATTACACCATTGAGATAAGCGAAAGTGTTGCTGGTTTAAACATTGAATCGCCTGTTAAATTTCATGGAGTAGAAGTCGGTAATGTTCAAGCTATAAATATCGACAAAAAAAATTCCGAAATTATTCAAGTCTCGATTAATGTCAAGCCAAATACGCCGATTAAAGAAGACAGTTTTGCGGTAATCACCCCTCAGGGGATCACTGGATTAAGCTATATTGAGTTAAAAGGTGGGAGTAAAGAATCAGCCCGTTTAAAAGTTGGTTCAAGTATTTCCTCGGGACAATCTTTATTTGATAAATTAGAATATTCTGCCTCCAATGTGAGTGAAAGCATTATTCAAACTCTTTACCGTATTGATCAATTACTTAGTGAGAAAAATCTGATAAATGCGGAAAAAACTTTAACAAACTTGGCATTACTCAGCGAAAATAGTAATCAATTATTGGAACAGCAAGTGACTCAATTATTGAGCAAACAAAATTTGGCCAATCTACAAACAACTTTAGCAAATACCGCTGTTCTTAGTCAAAGTTTGAATCAAGAAAGTCATCAGTTTGTCTTATCGGCCAATAAAACATTTGCGGATTATTCTCGCCTAAGTGATAAACTCTATCAACTCACCTCGGTAGTGAACCAGCGTTTTGAGCAAGGTGAGTTCGATATTCGCCAAATGACCGAACATCATTTAGAAAACTTAAATGGATTATTATTAGAACTTAAAATGCTAAGCACCCAAACTAATGATGTTTTATTACAATTGAAAAATAGTCCCAGCGATTTATTTTTCAAACAAGAAAGCATTAAGTTTGGACCGGGGGAAAATTAATGAAAATACGCTTCTTCATTTTATCATTGTTGTTAGTGTCCTTATTAACAGCTTGTATTACAGCCTCTCAGACGATACAAGCTATTTCTCATTATTCCCTGATATATCAAGCTCAACAAAAAAATAAAACCAGCATATCCCCCATCTTTGATTATGTGAAAGTGGATCGCCCCAGTTTTTCCAGCCAACACTCTACCGAAGGTATTATTTATAGCAATAGTCCTTATCAGTTAGATGTTTATTCACTTAATGTATGGCAAAAACCCTTAACCATTCTTTTTCAAGATTGGTTATTGCAAAGCCTAGAAGATAGTCAATTATTTACGGGCATAATGCGAGTCACTTCACGCTCAAAAGTAAGCCTTTTTTTAGAAAGTGATATAGTCAAATTTCAACATAATGTTAAACAAAATAATGTTGAGGTGGATATTCGTTTAACCTTACTGGACTACAATAGTCGAAACATTATTAAACACCAGCGTTTTTATTATCAACAAAAAACTTCTAGTAATAATGCCAAAGGGGCAGTAGATACATTTAATCAAATCCTTAAAATATTTGCTCAAGATATGTTTGCTTGGTTAAAAGAACCTACTTAATGATAGGAGGCGGGTTAATCCAATTCTTGCACTATCCTAAATCCAAGATCATCTGCACGATACGAAGGGAAATTATTATAACGAATATAAGGTCGTAAAATTTGTTTACTGCTACGCCAAGAACCACCTCTTACCACTAAAGTTTTTCCACCAAGTTGACTCCTAGGAACACATTGCTTCTCTAAAGCAGCACTCACATATCCTTGTGGCGTATATTCAGAGCAAGTCCATTCCCATACATTACCGAAAATATCATATAAACCTAAAGCATTTGCTTCATAACTACCCACGGGTTGAGTTTTATCATCTTGCCAAAAAAATTTACAATCATCGCAATTGGCATCGCCAATACCTATCAAGTCTTTAAAACCTAAAGTTTTTTTCTTTACGGCTTTGCTAGCATATTCCCATTCGGCTTCGGTGGGAAGGCGATAATTACTTCCATCTTTTTCACCTAACCAATCACAATAAGCAAGCGCATCTTGAATATTGACATTGATCACCGGCCTAGTTCCTCTACCGAAACCTTCATCGTCAGGTAGCTCTCGTTTAGTTTGCTTTGCAAAATAATCATATTGCTTAAAGGTAATTTCATACTGCCCTATCGCATAAGCCCTTTTTATGGTGAAACGATGTGGTGGTTTATGATCGTCCTCTCCAGTTGTCGTTCCCATTAAAAAGCGTTTGGGTTGAATCTCGATCATTTTAGGCTTTAGCACATTTTCAAATTGCTGAGCTTTATTTTTCTTAGCAAGTTTTTTAGCTTTAATTTTTCTTAATACATTCTCTTGTACTAATAATGCAGCATCGTAATATTTATCATGCTTATTTGCTTGCCCCACATATTTAGCAATATATTCTAAAGACTCTTCATATTTTTCATTTCTTGCCAACACTTCAGCAAAAAAATAATTAAAATCCTGATTAACTTTAACATTGGTTGCTAACACTTTTCTAAAATATTTTTCAGCTCTAATATATTGCTTACTATTAAAATAATCCGTTGCTTTATTAATATATTTAATGGCAGCTTCCGTTTGTGTACTATTAGCAGCCCAAGTCCAGGAAGAAAAAGAAAATAATACTGCAAAAACAATGATAAATAATTGACGATATGACATAATTAATCCAAATCTTTAAAAAAATACTGGCGATAATATTTCAACTCGGCAATAGAGTCTTCAATATCACTTAATGCAAGATGTTTTGAAGCTTTTTCAAATACAGGTATGTCATTATAATTACCTTCAAAGGACTTGGGAGACCAACGCTTAAGCATTTCTTTCACCGAGCTGACATCATAATTTCGATAATGAAAATAACTTTCAAGTTTAGGCATTTCATTAAGCAAAAACCGTCTATCCTGTCCAATACTATTGCCACATATCGGTGAAACCCCTTCGGGTACATATTGCTGAACAAACTGTAAGGTTAATTGCTCTGCTTCTTTTGTATTAATTACACTCTCACTCACACGCTGAATTAAACCCGACTGTTGATGTTGCTTAACACACCATTCATTCATGTTTTGTAATACTTCTTCACTTTGACGAATGGCTAATAGTGGTCCTTGAGCAATAACATTCAAATTCTTATCCGTTATTAGGGTGGCTATTTCAATTATCCGGTGCTGCTGGGTATCTAAACCGGTCATTTCCAAATCTATCCAAATAAGATTCTGAGGATCAAGCATATTTTTCCTTTATAATCAGTTAATTAAAAAATGAGTCATTTAAACATAGTGTTTCTTGTGGTATTTATTGGTGACGAATAGTAATTAAACACGTTATAATCACCGATTAAATTTTAATCCAGTATACCCCAACCATTAGCAATTATTAAATTTTTGTAACAAATTGTAGCGGATAATATGACGACTTTTACCTTTATTTTTCTTTTTATGTTATTTCTCACTTTTAGCCTGCAATGGTGGTTAAATAAACGTCAAATTAATCATATTCGACTCAATCGTAGCCAAACACCCCTTTCATTTGAACAAAAAATTTCCCTACAAGAACATCAGACTTCAGCTGATTATACAATTTGTAAAACCCAGTTTTCCCAATACGAATTGATCTATGGAAATATTTTATTACTATTTTTTACCTTAGGAGGTGGACTTAATTTAATTGATCAAGTCGTTCGCCATTTAGAGCTATCAAGCTTAATAAGCGGAATAATATTTATTGTTTTTTTTAGCCTGCTAAGCTCGTTACTCGACTTACCATTTAGCTTATATAGCACTTTTGTTATCGAAGAAAAATTTGGTTTTAACCGTACCAAATTACCCCTTTTTATTTCTGATGTATTTAAACAACTGCTATTATTTCTTGTTTTGGGTGTACCTCTAATAGGTATTATTCTTTGGTTAATGGAAAGTGCGGGTAGTTTATGGTGGTTATTTGCTTGGTTAACGTGGTTTGGTTTTAGTTTATTAATGATGTGGGCCTACCCTGCATTTATTGCCCCTTTGTTTAATAAATTTTCTGAATTAGAAGATGAAGCATTAAAACAAAGGATAGAAAAATTAATGATCCGCTGTGGTTTTAGTAGTTCTGGAATTTTAGTGATGGATGGTTCTAAGCGCTCCAGCCATGGCAATGCCTACTTTACAGGCATGGGAAAAAATAAACGAATTGTTTTTTTTGACAGTTTACTGGAATCTTTAGATGCAGAAGAAGTTGAAGCGGTTTTAGCACATGAGTTAGGTCACTTTAAAAAACATCATATTCGTAAACGGATCTTAAGCATGGGCTTACTCAGTTTATTAGGTTTTGCGATTTTTGGCTTTTTAATTGCGCAAAACTGGTTTTATCAAGGTTTAGGAGTTACACAGCCATCTTTATATATGGCCTTAGTCTTATTTATGTTAGTTGCTTCGGTGTTTACTTTTCCCTTTTATCCTATTGGTTCATTATTAAGTCGCAAACACGAATACGAAGCAGATGATTTTGCCAAACAACATGCCAGTGCGCAAAAACTAGTTGATGCCTTGGTTAAACTGTATAAGGAAAATGCTAATACCCTAACGCCTGATCCTATTTATTCTGCTTGGTATTATAGTCATCCACCCGCAAGTTTGAGAATTGAAAATTTATTAAAAGACAATACAAAACAATAACAAATAAAAGTACAGCCAATAATATATACCCCAAATTCACTCAAGGTAATCACCTATGGATCTTCAAAAAATTCCACCACATTCTATCGAAGCAGAACAATCTGTTTTGGGCGGTTTATTAATCAATAATGAGGCCTGGGATAATATTGCGGGAAAAATCAGTTCTGTGGATTTTTATCGCCATGATCACCGGGTGATTTTCAAAGCGACTTTAGAGTTAATTGAATCGAATAATCCTTGTGATATCATTACCTTATCTGATCACCTCAAACAACAAAACAAACTAGAGGAAGCCGGAGGGTTTACCTATATTGGTAATTTAGCCAATAACACACCTAGTGCTTCAAATATCAAAGCTTATGCAGAAATTGTCCGTGAGCGTTCTATTTTTCGCCAGTTAATCACTATTGGTTCAGAAATAACTGATGATGCATTTAACCCTGAAGGACGTGCAAGCCAAGCCTTATTAGAAGAAGCAGAAAAAAAAGTCTTTGATATTGCGGATCAAACCAATCATAAAAACTCACAAAATGATTTTTTTGAAATAAAAGAATTATTAAAAAATAATGTTGATAGAATTGAAGCCTTAATTAGCTCAAAAGACGCATTTACAGGGTTACCCACCAAATTCAAAGAATTAGATAAAATGACATCTGGTTTACAAGCTGCCGATTTAATTATTATTGCCGGTAGACCATCAATGGGAAAAACAACTTTTGCGATGAATATTGCCGAAAATGCAGCCATTAATACCGATAAACATGTGGCCGTATTTAGTATGGAAATGCCGGCAGAATCTTTAACCTTGAGGATGTTATCCTCTTTGGGGAGAATTGATCAGACGAAATTAAGAAGTGGAAAGCTCGATGCACAAGACCTGAACCGTCTCACTTCTGCTATGTCAATTTTAAACACGGCCCATATCTATATTGATGATACTCCTGCCTTGTCACCTTCTTTGATGAAAGCTAAAGTGAGACGTCTTAAGCGTAAAAATCCTGTTGATCTGATTGTGATTGATTATTTACAGCTGATGCAAAGTCAAGATTCGGGCAGAAAAAATGAAAATCGCACTAATGAAATCTCCGAAATTTCTCGTGGTTTAAAAGCTTTGGCGAAAGAAATGAATGTTCCAGTTATAGCCTTATCACAATTAAATCGTAGTTTAGAACAACGATCAGATAAACGCCCTATTATGTCAGATCTGCGTGAATCTGGTGCTATCGAGCAAGATGCTGATGTGATTATGTTTATTTATCGAGATGAAGTTTATACTAAAGAAGAATCTGAACACAAAGGAATGGCTGAAGTGATTATTGGCAAACAACGTAACGGCCCATTAGGGACAGCACATTTATCCTTTTGCGGTCAGTTTACCCGTTTTGATAATCCAGCTTCTGAAGAGTATGACAATTATAGCTAGTAAAAACCAGATATGTTAATTACAGATTATCGCACCACCCAAGCACTGATTGACTTATCTGCTTTAAGTCATAATTATCAAAAAGTGAAGCAACTTGCCCCAAAAAGTAAGATTATGGCGGTGATAAAGTCAGATGCTTATGGTCATGGTTTGCTTAAGCTTGCTCAACATATAGAGGAAGAAGTGGATGCCTTTGCCGTTGCCTGTATTGATGAGGCTATTTATTTACGCCAACACCATATCCAAGTACCAATTATTATTTTAGAAGGGTTTAATCACTCTCAAGAACTACACGAAGTGATTAAACATGATTTAACCGTGGTCTTACACCATCACTATCAGTTAGAAATATTAAAACAACACCCTTGTAATTCCGTGATAAATGTTTGGATAAAACTTGATACTGGCATGCACCGCTTAGGTTTTCAAGCCAATGAGATAACCGATATTGAAAATTTTCTCAAAAATACAGCAACAAAAATAAACTGTCTTGGTTTTATGTCTCATTTTGCCTGTGCTGACACTCCTGATAGCGTATCCAATCAGCAGCAAATGAAAGTTTTTCAACAAATGACTCAACGCTTAAGCAATCACTCAAACAGCTATAGTTTTGCTAATTCAGCAGCGATTATTCAATTAAACGATTCACATTTTAACTGGGTAAGGCCGGGGGTTATGTTATATGGCGTTAATCCATTTTTCACATTAGGCGAGTCATCCAGTCTTTCCACAGAAAAAGCGCTCGCACTTAAACCCGTTATGACCTTACAGGCTAAAATTATTGCCATAAAGCAACTAAAAAAAGGCGATAGTGTAGGTTATGGTTTTAGTTGGCAGTGTCAACAAGATAGCATCATCGGTATTATTTCGATCGGCTATGGGGACGGTTATCCGCGCCATGCAAAAAATGGTACCCCTGTATTAATCCATGGACAAAAAGTTCCCTTAGTAGGACGAGTTTCAATGGATATGATATGTGTCGACTTAACCACATTGATTCAGCCTCATAAGGTTAATGTAGGAGATAATGTAGTGTTATGGGGAAAAGGCCTGCCAATAGAAACCATTGCTATATGCTCCGAAACAATTGCTTATGAGTTGTTATGCGGGATTAGTAATCGGGTGCATTATCACTATATTAACAACTAGCCCCCATATTGTGACATCGTGAATTTCTCAATCTGGATTTATAGAATATCTTCTGCAACTTCACGATGAATATACCATTCATTGTTTATTTTTTTCCAATATAGTTGTTTTCTTACTTTGTCTTGGTAGTGATTCGACTGATATACTTGCTCAAAAGCAATCTTTGCTAATTGCTTATTTATCAGCTGGATTTTCTCATTTGAAATTGCTACTTGAATATTCCTTTCTGAAGTCACTAATTTTTCTCTATTTTCTATCCATTGCTGGCGATTTTTATCGCTGGGTGAGTAGTTTTTAGTATACATAGCAATATATTGCTCAACATTTCCTTCCATCCAAAATTTCTGCCATAAGAGTAAACGCTTTCTTAATGCTTCAATCAGATGCTGTTGATTTTCATTTTCCTTAGTGTGTGATATTTTATGAGCGTCATTCAACGCTTTTCTGGCTTTAGGTAAAACTTCCGTTTGCTTAGGTAAAGTATCCGCTTGTTTAGGTAAAGCTTCCGTTTGCTTAGGCAAAGTATCACCTTGAAAATCAATCACTTTATTTTTTCGAAAAAAGACACTGAGGCGATGCTGCTCAACCCCACCTTCCGCTTTTTTCAAATAATACAGATAATCCCAACGATTCTCATGAAAAATATCTTTCACTATAGGTGTGCCTAACAAAAAAAGTACCTGTTCTTTTGTTAAACCGAGCTTAAGCAAATCGACTTGTTCTTGTTCAATAAGATTACCTTGTTCCACATCCAGTTTATGTGGACTAATATAAGAACAAGATGCGAGGAAAACAACAAAAAAGATAAGGACTATTCTGAAAAATACGTTCATGTTATATATACTATTAAATCAATTGGTTATAAAATACCACATTCAAACAATTGTAATAAATGCGACGAATTAAAAAGAAACAGAGTATAGCATTGTATCGACAAAAAATAACCCTATCCTTTTATGATTATTTTCTAGTAGCTCAATAAGAAATAAAGAAAACAAAAAGTAAAACGTAACTACTAACCCCCTTATTAATTAAAAAATAAGTAGACAATATCAACTACTCGTATTAAAATTCTTCGTTTTTAGCTGTTTCACGCAAAGATTGAATAAATTTAACTAAGTAGCACTTGATGTTTTTTTAAATTTAGTTGATTAATTTATTCTGTCAGCTCGCAACTGATTTTTCTATGTTCAATTATGCTTAACTAGATAAGCGATGAATTGATAAGCTATGTAAATATGTTTATCATGAACAAACGCTTTATGTAAGTTTTAATTTTAGCAGTGATATTCATTGTCATTAACGGCAGTTTTTGACACTTAGTTAAATTATGTTAATCAACTTGTCAGTTGTAAGTCTTATTCGGTTCCACATGGGGTATTACTTTACTGGCAGTAGCAGTGTTATCTCTATCTTGGAGTATTTTTATATGATGCAAAGCAACTTTATTTTTAGTTTGATAGTTGAAATTGTAAAAAGAACAGCTTTTCTTTTTAATAAAAAAACTCAGCTTTCAGAATACGTTGTACCAAAAAAACAGTTTAGCCTAACGCTAAGTCGTTGGTTGGGGCTGCTTATACTTTGTACTGCTGGTGCGGCTCACGGTTTACCGACTTCATCCTCATTCATCGATGACATTTATAATAAAGAGAATGCTATTGGAGATGATATTGGTTTTATATTTCTTCTTGATAATACTCAGACTAGCTATGTTGTTAATCAACTAGTTTGGTCAAGTAATTCAGCATATAATACCTATGATCAAAGCAATAACCTGGCTGAACGTGCTAGTTATGTTCGCTCATTCATGATTATAAACAATTTGTATAACGATGGTTCGCCTGCACGCATT
>CAYMMQ010000076.1:0-11128 GCA_964391585.1 uncultured Ectothiorhodospiraceae bacterium | reverse complement strand
TCAACTACTTCTACCGACTCAACTACTTCTACCGACTCAACTTCTTCTACAGACTCAACTTCTTCTACAGACTCAACTTCTTCTACCGATTCAACTACTTCTACCGACTCAACTTCTTCTACAGACTCAACTACTTCTACAGACTCAACGACTTCTACAGACTCAACTTCTTCTACCGACTCAACTACTTCTACAGATCCAACTACTTCTACAGATCCAACTACTTCTACAGATTCAACTTCTTCAACAGATCCAACTACTTCTACAGACTCAGCTACTGATTCAACTTCAGCCATCAATTCAACATCACCCGCTTCTTCGACTGATTCAATGTTAGATATTCAATTTAACTATACTGGACAAATCGATACTGCAAGTGGCAAAAGAGATTGGACGGAAGATGATAAAGCACTGTTTAACGAAGCTGCGGCAAAATGGCAAACAATCATTAGTGGCGTAAAAGGTTACTCTGAAAAACATACTATATATGTAGATGTTAGTGTTGATAAAAACTTAGGTGGTGATGGGGCCGCTGGTTGGACAGCTTCTAAGACAATTGGAAGTAACTATTTTGCGACGAATGCAACTTTGCAGATTTATGGAGGAAAATATGATGCAAGTCGTGAAAAAACTACCGCTAACAGGCTAGAAGATTTTCATAATATTTTCCATGAAATTGGCCATATACTAGGAATTGGAAGTGGCTGGATTGATGGTGGTAGTGATATGCTTGGAGGCCGTAATTGGATTACTCAAAACGCTGATACTGATGGATATATATATAAGCAGCCTAATGCCGTAGCTAAATATAATGAAATTTTTTCAACATCTTATGATTTCCTTCCAATCGGGCTGAGCATGGCTCACCCATATGGAAACCCAGAAGATAAAGCAAAGCGGGTTTATAAGGTTACTGGTGAGACAATACCAGCAATGGTTAATGAAGTAATGGCAAATGGAAAAGTAATTAGTGCGATTACATTAGGTTTTTTAGATGATTTAGGGTGGAATGTGGACTATTCTAAAGCTGAGACTTACACTATTCCATCAGATATTACAAATACCAGTGCATCTTCACGTCCTAGTTATTAAAAGGATTAAAGCAATGACACTGAAATAATTACTCTGAAGCAATGTCTTGAAAAGATTTATTTAATGCAACGCATAATATGGGAGTTATTCTAGTGGTGACTTATGAAAACTATTGGAGCTTTTTTAAAAGCATGTCCAAGAAAAGAAATTATGAATTTTTAAAGGTAAATAACTTTGGGAAATGAGTTTCGACGATTTACTGGAACTACGCCCAAACTTTACAGCTAAATTAATACTCTCTTTCAACGGCAAAGTTAGCCAAGGTGATCAAGGCTGTTTTATACTCTGAATCAGCTAAAACCGTTAATTGTTCAATGGCTAAAGAAGCTTCTTTTTGCGCAATTTTTCTGGCATAGTCCAGAGCTCCCGTAGATTTTATTGCCCTGGTAATATCATCTATTTGATCTAAACCACCCTTTTCAATCGCCTCTTTAATCATCGCAGATTGTTCAGTGCTACCATGTTGCATAGCATAAATTAAAGGTAAAGTGGGTTTGCCTTCTGCTAAGTCATCACCGACATTTTTACCCATTTCTACCTGACTTGCACTATAGTCCAATACATCGTCAATCAACTGAAATGCCGTGCCTAAATGCATACCGTATTTTGCCATTGCTAGTTCTGTACTTTGATCTGCATTATGGATCACAGCCGCTAATTGCGTTGCAGATTCAAATAATTTGGCGGTTTTACAATGGATAACCTGTAAGTATCGCTGTTCGGTAGTTGAGGCATCATGGCAGTTTAATAGTTGTAATACCTCACCTTCTGCAATGGTGTTGGTAGAGTGGGACATAATTTCCATCACTCGCATATTCTCCAGACTGACCATTATTTCAAAAGCACGGGAGTATAAAAAATCACCTACTAAAATACTGGCAGCATTACCCCATAATTCATTTGCTGTGTCTTTACCTCGACGCATTTCCGACTCATCCACCACATCATCGTGTAACAAGGTTGCTGTATGAATAAACTCAATCACCGAAGCAAGCCGAATTGCTGGGGCCTTATCGCTAACATCAATTTTCTGTAA
The DNA here is from genome assembly GCA_964391585.1 of uncultured Ectothiorhodospiraceae bacterium. Lineage (GTDB taxonomy): Bacteria > Pseudomonadota > Gammaproteobacteria > GRL18 > GRL18 > JADGAU01. The sequence goes on along the minus strand of CAYMMQ010000076.1, from coordinate 9,000 downwards.
GGCACTGGAGCACAACAAATGAATAACCGGACGTAAGCGCTTGCCACCACTATGAATAATGTATTGGCTAATCTGATTGATCAACACCACATCGGAATGTAGGTGGGTTTCAATAAATTGATTGACCCCCTGCATTTCGGGTTGAATGAGTTGAAAAACGTGTTCAATTTTCATAGTTAAGTCTTTTGATAGCGATTACAATAAGTGTCTATTGTAACATTGACATGGATAGATGTTGTATAAAAAGTTTAACAATCATCAAGTTTTAGCCGTATAATACCCCCATGAAAAAAACCTTTATTCACCTAAATATCCACTCCGATTATTCGATTGTTGACGGCATAGTAACCATTGACTCTAAAGTTAGAAAAAACTTAGTCAATAAAGTGGTTGAAAATCAGATGCCAGCGGTTGCCCTGACAGATCAAAGTAATATTTATGCCTTAGTAAAACACTATACACGCTGCCTGGCTAATGGTATCAAGCCACTGCTTGGCGCAGAATTGTGGGTCAATCATTCACTCGCAGAAACACCTTTTCAAATGATTGCCTTATGTAAAGATAACCAAGGTTATCTTAACCTTAAGCAAATGATTTCCATCTCTTATCTCAGTGGTCAACAACGTAATCCGCTAAAAACGGGGGCGGATTATATTGCGGTAGTGAATATGGATGACTTGCAACAACACTGTGAAGGGTTAATCGTATTATTAGGTAAAGTCAGTTTATTAGGCCCCTTATTATTACAGGATAAACAAATACAAGCAAAACAGTTTATTGGGGATTTTATCAAGCTTTTTCCCCAGCATCTGTATATTGAAATCCAACGAACAAACCGAATTGATGATGAGCGTTTTTTACATCTTGCAAATGCTTTTGCCAAGCAATTTCAACTTCCCTTAGTCGCCACTAATGCGGTACGCTTTTTGGAAGAAAAAGATTTTATGAATCATGAAACACGTGTCTGTGTTTCTTTAGGCAATGTACTTGCTGATAAAAGTCGTGCAAAAAATTACTCGCCACAGCAGTACTTTCGTAATAGCGAGGAGATGATTGAATTATTTAAAGATATTCCCAGCGCCATTGATAACACCTTAGAAATTGCCAAACGTTGTAATGTCCATATTGAACTGGGGAAAAACTACTTACCCGAGTTTCCTATTCCTGATGGCATGAATATTAATGACTACTTCCGTCAACTATCGCATCAAGGACTTGAGCAACGCTTTAAGATTTTATTGCCAACTGAGACTGAAAATCTAGCACAAGAAAAGCAAAAATATATTGAACGTTTAAACATCGAATTAGATGTAATTATCAATATGGGTTTTCCGGGTTATTTTTTAATTGTTGCCGATTTTATTCGCTGGTCTAAAGAAAACCAGGTTCCCGTTGGTCCTGGACGTGGTTCTGGCGCAGGTTCATTAGTGGCTTATGCCTTATTGATCACCGATCTTGATCCGCTAAAATATGATTTGTTATTTGAGCGTTTTTTAAATCCAGAGCGAATATCCATGCCCGACTTTGATATTGATTTTTGTACCGATGGTCGAGATAAGGTGATTGCCTATGTTGCTGACACCTATGGTAAAGATCGTGTTTCCCAAATTATTACTTATGGAAAAATGGCGGCTAAAGCTGCTATTCGTGATGTAGGTCGGGTACAAGGTCTGCCTTATGGTTTGGTGGATTCAGTTGCTAAGTTAATCCCCATGGATCCAGGGATCACGATACAAAAATCCATGGAACAGGAAGAAGAATTACAAAAACGTTTTGATGAAGATGAAACCGTTCATGATCTGCTTGAAATGGCCTTAGCCTTGGAAGGCACTATTCGAAATGTGGGTAAACATGCAGGTGGTGTAGTTATTTCACCGAATGATATTAATGAATTTGCACCCGTTTATTGCGAAGCTGATGGTAGCAACTTAGTAACACAATTTGATAAAAGTGATGTAGAAGCCGTTGGTTTGGTCAAGTTTGACTTTTTAGGACTGAAAACCCTAACCATTATTGACTGGGCCGTCAAAATTATTAATGATCAAAAACAGCAAAAAAATGAAACTCTTGTTGATATAAACGTAATTCCTTTGGATGATAATAATGCTTTTGAGGTATTAAAAAAGAGTGATACCACAGCGATTTTCCAATTGGAATCTCGTGGCATGAAAGATTTGATTGATCGCCTACAACCCGATTGTTTTGAAGATATTATCGCACTGGTCGCTTTATTCCGCCCCGGTCCTTTACAATCGGGCATGGATATTGACTTTATCAATCGTAAACATGGTCGGGAAAAAGTTGTGTTCCCTCATCCCTCATTAGAAACGGTATTAAGTCCGACCTATGGCACCATTTTGTATCAAGAACAGGTGATGCAAATATCACAAGTTTTAGCAGGATACTCCTTGGGTGAAGCAGATTTGTTACGCCGAGCAATGGGGAAAAAAGATGCAAAAATCATGGCTGATCAACGCTCTACTTTTGAAGATGGTGCGGTTAAAAATCATGTTGATAAAGAAGTTGCTACCCATATTTTTGATCAAATGGAAAAATTTGCCGCTTATGGTTTTAATAAATCTCATTCTGCTGCATATGCCTTAGTTTCTTATCAAACCTTATGGTTAAAAACCTATTATCGCGCCCCTTTTATGGCCGCAGTATTGTCCGGTGATATGGATAAAACAGAAAAAATTGTCATGGTGATTGAAGAATGTCGTGATGCGGGGATTACCGTTACCGTACCCGATGTGAACATTTCCTGTTATCGTTTTACCGTTACCATGGAACAAACCATTGTTTTTGGTCTAGGTGCTATCAAGGGTGTCGGTGAAGGTGCTATTGACAGTATTGAAAAACAACGTAAAGAAAAGCCTTATAAAGATTTTCAGGACTTTTGTAATCGAGTCGATCTACGTAAGGCTAATAAGCGAGTGCTAGAAACATTGGTTAGAGCAGGAGCCTTAGATAAACTGGGGCGTAATCGCGCATCAATGATGGCGGCAATACCTGAAGCGATTAAGGTTTCTGAACAATGTGCTTCTGCTTCGGCATCTGGGCAAGCCGATTTGTTTGGAGATGATCTTTTTTTAATGGATAGTGATGAAAATAAACCACAAATAAGCTTGTTTAAAGAGTATGAAGAATGGCCCAAAAAACAAAAATTACAATTTGAAAAAGATACCTTAGGTTTATATCTTTCTGATCATCCGATTGATGATTACTTACCGGAGTTAGAGCAAATTATTACTCACAGAATCAAAGATATTGATCCTGAAAAAAAGCAACGGTTTTTAATTTGTGGTTTATTGATCGCTAAACGCATATCCACCTTAAAAAGTGGTAGTAAAATGATGTCCTTTATTATTGATGATCGTTCCGCTCGCCAAGATTTAGTGTTGTTTGAAGAAGATTATAAAAAGTACCAAGATGTTTTGGAATTGGATAGTATTTTAGTGATTAAAGGTGAGTTTTCATTTAATAAATATACCGAACGTACCCGAGTGAAAATTGAAAGCATTCTTAGTATGGATGACGCCAGAAATGCTTATGCTAAAAACCTGCAACTTCATATCAGCCAGCAACAAATTCAAGCAGGCGTTATTGATCATTTAAAGAATTTACTTTTGTCTGCTCAACAAGAAAAGGGGTGTAAAGTGATCATCAATTATCAAAACGATGATGCTTATTGTAAGGCTATATTAGCAGATAATTGGCACGTGCAACTCAGTTCAGAGTTATTAGCAAGCTTAGAAAAGCTTTCTGATAAGGTTTTTATCTGTTATCAATAGTACAATGACTTATGCATTCCCACGGAAGACCGTGGGAACGAGGAAATTCTAAACAAAATCCACTCAATCCCCCCTTTTTCAAAGAGGGAGGCTAAGCATCAGAATTAATTGGCTTTAATCAGCAAGCTCTTCTGTCTCTTTTTTATCTACTTTGGAGCTGATCGTAAAAGACAATTCGCCATTATTTTCACTAATCGTAACATCACCACCATGTGCCAATTCGCCAAATAACAACGACTCTGCCAAAGGTTTTTTAATTTTTTCTTTGATCAATCGCGTCATAGGCCTTGCCCCCATCACCTTATCATAGCCTTCTTTCGCCAACCATTCTCTCGCTTTATCGTCAACGTGTAAATCAACTTTTTTATCTGCTAATTGTGTTTCTAGTTCAACTATAAACTTATTCACCACATTAACCATAGTTTCCTGACTTAAGTGTTCAAAAGAAACGATAGCATCTAAACGATTTCTAAACTCTGGAGAAAATCCTCGTTTAATCGCTTCTAAGCCATCTGTGGAATGATCTTGTTCGGTAAATCCCATGGATTTTCTGGCCATAGATTCAGCCCCCATATTGGTGGTCATAATAATTATCACATTTCTAAAATCAGATTTACGACCATTATTATCCGTTAAGGTACCATGATCCATAATCTGTAATAAAATATTATAAATATCAGGATGGGCTTTTTCTATCTCATCTAATAATAAAACAGCGTGTGGTGTTTTATTAACCGCTTCGGTTAACAAACCACCTTGATCATAACCAACATAACCTGGAGGGGCACCAATCAAACGAGAAACAGTATGTCTTTCCATGTATTCAGACATATCAAAACGAATTAATTCCACACCTAACAGATAGGCTAATTGTTTACTGACTTCTGTTTTTCCCACCCCTGTAGGTCCTGCAAATAAAAATGAACCAATCGGTTTTTCATCACGTCCTATTCCTGCTCTTGACATTTTAATGGCATCATCAAGACTATCAATAGCAGGATCTTGACCAAAAATAACCAATTTAAGATTTCGTCCTAATTTTTTCAATACTTCCTTATCATTATGAGAAACGGTTTTGGCAGGAATTCTGGCAATGTTTGAAACAATTAATTCAATTTCTTTAACACCAATCACTTTTTTACGCTTAGCAAGTGATTTCACTTTTTGGTTTGCACCCGCTTCATCAATCACATCAATTGCTTTGTCGGGCAAAAACCGATCATTAATATAACGATGTGATAAATCTGCCGCTGTTCTTAATGCCCCTTTAGTATATTTAATACCATGATGTTTTTCATAACGAGATTGTAAACCTCTTAAGATTTTAAATGTTTCGCGAGCGCTGGGTTCTAAGACATCAATTTTCTGAAAACGTCTTGCCAAGGCATGATCTTTTTCAAAAACACCACGATATTCTTGATAAGTTGTTGAACCAATACAGCGTAATTCACCATTTGATAAAGCAGGTTTAATTAAATTAGATGCATCCATTACACCACCAGAGGTTGAGCCAGCACCAATAATCGTATGAATTTCATCAATAAATAAAATAGCCCCCTCTACTTCATTTAGTTGATGTAACACAGCTTTTAGCCGTTTTTCAAAATCCCCACGATATTTAGTACCCGCTAATAAAGCTCCTAAGTCAAGAGAATAAATAACAGCATTTTCTAATACTTCAGGAATATCATTATCAACGATTTTTTTTGCTAAGCCTTCCGCCAATGCTGTTTTACCCACTCCAGCATCCCCAACCAATAAAGGATTATTTTTTCTTCTACGACACAGTGTTTGTATGGTACGTAAAATTTCATCACTACGACCAACCAGCGGATCGATTTTGCCATTTTTTGCCCGCTCATTTAAATTAACCGCATAAAGCTCAAGAGGATTTTTATTTTTACTATCAGCCGCATCTTCAAAACCTTCACTGTCATTCAAAGGATCTGGGTTGCGCTCTGCATCATGAGAAAGATAAGAAACAATATCCAGACGTGTTACATTTTGCTGATTTAACAAATAAACCGCATGTGATTCCTGCTCATGAAAAATTGCCACGAGTACATTCGCACCATTAACTTCTTGTTGTTCAGATGATTGTGCCTGAAAAATAGAACGCTGTAATACTCGTTGAAAACCTAATGTGGGTTGAGTTTCTTTTTTATCATCTTCAGCTAGCATTGGTGTGGTTTCATCCACAAACTGAATTAATTGCTGACGTAAATCATCAACTTGAACGGAGCACGCTAATAAAGCATTTTGTGCATTGGGATTATCAAGCAAAGACAATAATAAATGCTCAACCGTCATAAATTCATGTCTTTTTTCTCGTGCATCACGAAATGCCATATTTAAACTAAATTCCAATTCTTTGCTTAGCATAAATTCCTACCTTTGTTTAATTTCAACTTATATTATAATAAGTCTGATAAAGCATAAATCAAGCCATATTTCTCATACTATAGCCGTGATGCTTGGAAATACAGTGAGACTTTTTCTCTTCAGAGAGCCTACTCTTGCTTATTATTACCAATTAAGCATAGGCGAACTATGTGATTGAGGCAATAACAAAAAAGTATCTCAGTCTGAATTTTCAATGATTATGGGGAGAGGTTGTTTATGCCACATCCATACTACACAATAGAGGATGATCATTTTTTCGTGAAAAAGCATTCACTTGTTCGACTTTGGTTTCGGCTATATCTTTGGTATAAATACCACATAAGCCCCTACCTTCGGTATGAACTTGCATCATTACTCGAGTCGCTTTAGCTCTATCCATAGTAAAAAAATTCTCTAACACATAAACCACAAAATCCATTGGGGTAAAGTCATCATTATTTAATAATACCTTATACATCCGTGGTTTTTTTACTTTTGGTGTTGCCGTTTGTACCGATTCAATATGGTCAAGATCATGTTCAGCCATAATACCATTATTCCTATTAACTTTATTTCTTATCTAATGTATCAAAATTACCTTAACTTCTCAAAAGAAATCTCGATATCCCCCCCGGATTACGCTTCACTCGGTGTCCCCTTCCCTTAGGTATATCCAGGCGACAATAATATTGATTTATGAACTTTATTTTGAGCAATATACTTTTGTAACAACTTTTTAAAAACCAATCGGGGGATATTTTTTGCCCCTAAGCTATTCATATGCTCAGATTCAACCTGACAATCAATCATTTTTATATCATTTTCAAGCGCATAGTTTACCATATATGCAAATGCAATTTTAGATGCATTTGTTTTAAGACTAAACATTGACTCCCCAAAAAATACTTCCCCAAGCTTTAGTCCATATAAGCCACCGACTAATTGCTCGTTTTGCCAACATTCAAAAGAATGAGCAATACCTTGTTGATGTAACAAGATATAAGCTTGTTTCATTTCATCGGTAATCCAAGTACCCGGTTGCCCCTTTCTAGTCACTGTTGCACAAGCTTCAATCACTTGAGCAAAATGGGTATTGATAGAACAAGAAAAAATATTTTTATTAATTTGTTTTTGCAAGCTTTTTGACGCTTTAAATTGTTGCGGGAAAATAACCGAGCGTGGATTAGGACTCCACCACATAATTGGCTCGCCATCAGAAAACCAAGGGAAAATACCTTGTTGATAAGCTGTGATCAAGCGCTCACTGGATAAATCGCCACCAAAGGCTAATAAACCATTTGGCTCATCTAAAGCAAGCTCAATACTGGGAAATTCATGGTCGTTTATATCAAGTAATACAGGATAGTCTGGTATCGACATAGTAGGATTATCCTCGCGGATGGTGTTTAGCATGCAGTTCTTTTAAGCGTTGTTTCGCAATATGGGTATAAATCTGGGTGGTTGACAAGTCAGCATGACCTAATAATAGTTGCACTACCCGCAAATCAGCTCCATGGTTTAATAAGTGACTGGCAAAAGCATGCCGCAATACATGAGGAGATAAAGAAACATAAATCCCCGCTTGCAAAGCGTATTTTTTAATAATGTACCAAAATGCTTGTCGTGTCATACCAGAGCCACGTTTAGTGACAAATAACATGCTGCTTTGTTTGCCGTTTAAAATATCTGGACGAATATTTTTAGTATATTTTTCAATCCAGTCAATTGCTTCTTCTCCAATTGGAACCAAACGCTCTTTATCTCCCTTGCCGTTTACTCTTACCACTCCTTGCTGAATACTTAAAGAAAACATATCAATATTAATTAGTTCAGATACCCGTAAGCCCGAAGCATATAGAAGCTCTAACATCGCTCGGTCACGAAAACCAATTGAATCATCAATATTTGGTGCGTTTAATAAAGCAACCACATCTTTTTCAGTCATAGTCTTTGGTAATAACCGGCCGAGCTTGGGAGACTCTAACAATGCAGAGGGATCAGATGTGATAATTTTTTCACGCACTAGGTAACGATAAAAGCGCCGAATACTTGATAAGCAGCGGGCAATTGAGCGTGTTGATACGCCATTGTCCACTCGTTGTCCTAAGTATTGATATAAGTTATCACGTTGTAAACGAGTTATATTGTCAATATTTTGATCAATCATCCAGCGTGTCAATCCCTGCAAATCTCGCCGATATGCCGCCAAGGTTTGTTGACTCAGTCCATCTTCAAGCCATAAACGGTTGATAAATTGCTCAATAATTTCATCATTTTTTTCCAATAACTGTATTGACATTAAAGTTTCACTTGCTCATGTTGTAGTAAATATTTTTTTATCAAAATTTTTTCCCCCTGTTCACAATACCCCTCACCATCGTAACCACCTAAATTATCTTTTGCTACGACTCGATGACAGGGAATAATAATGGCTAATGGGTTACTTCTGCAAGCATTTGCCACTGCTCTAGGACTCGAATTTAACTCAGTAGCAATCTCACCATAAGTTGCGGTATGACCGCTTTTTATTTGTTGCATCTGTCGCCATACTCGCTGGCGAAAGTCACTTGCATAAGAAATATCAAAAGGCAAACTCCATACAAAATAAGGATTCTTAAAGTATTGTGCAAATTGCTGTTCAATTAAAACGGCCATATTACTAGATTGTACATTCTTCAGGCCTTTCATTTTCCAGTCTAGATAAAGCTCATGCTTGTTGCTTATATAAGAAAGAGTATGCAACTTTTCTTCATCATATTGAATTATAACTACATATTGTTTAATCGCAGCGAGTGTCAAAAAAATAATTTTTGGTTTCACTTTTTAG
>CAYMMQ010000075.1:3868-11159 GCA_964391585.1 uncultured Ectothiorhodospiraceae bacterium | reverse complement strand
TGGCGGGTAAACCACCTAGAGAACCTAAAGGTTGGGCAGATTTAGATGTCAGTAATGATGATGATAAAAAAGGTGGTGGTGATGCCATAGTTGATGACGGATTTCTGGATGATGTGAGCGTTAGTGAAGAAGAATCTAAAAAGAAAGCTGGAAAAAAAACAGATGACAAAAATAATATTTCAGGGCCAGCAGAGCAACACTAAATTTAAGCCTATATCTATTGTTATTTACGAAACGTCGGGTTACCGGCGTTTTTTTTAATTCCATTTTATGTCAATTATTAGTGCCGAAATATTAAAAAAACCGCAGATTATGGGGATCTTAAATATTACCCCAGACTCATTTTCTGATGCTAATAAATATAGCAGCGTTGATAAAGCTCTTTATCATGTAGAGAAAATGTTGGCACAAGGTGCAACCATTATTGATGTAGGTGGAGAATCTACTCGACCTGGTGCACAAGTTGTTTCAGTCGATGAAGAGCTAGCACGTGTTATTCCAGTTATTAAAGCGATTAAAGAGCGTTTCGCATGTGATATTTCGATTGATACTTCTAAAGCTGAAGTAATGCTCGAGTCTGTACAAGCTGGAGCGAATATGATTAACGATGTTAATGCCTTACAAGCTGAAGGGGCTATAGAAACAGCCGCAAGCTTATCGATTCCTATTTGTTTAATGCATATGCAAGGTAATCCACAAACCATGCAGTTAAAACCAAGTTATACCGATATTGTGGACGAGGTAAAGTTGTTTTTTCAGCAACGGCTTAAATGCTGTGATACTGCAGGAATAAATAAAGAGAATATTATATTAGATCCAGGTTTTGGTTTTGGTAAAACACTAGAGCATAACCTGTTGTTATTATCACACTTAGATGAATTTAAAATTTTCAATTTGCCGCTATTAGTGGGATTGTCAAGAAAGTCATTATTAGCCTCTTTAACAGATAAAGCGGTTGATAAACGCTTAGCAGGAAGTATTAGTTTAGCAATGCTGGCATTACAAAATGGGGCAAATATTCTACGTGTGCATGATGTGGATGAAACCATGGATATGCTTAAAATTTTTAATGCTGTTTTGGCTTTAGAGTCCAATAGGTAAAGAATAGGTAAAATCTTATGGAAAAAAAATATTTTGGTACCGATGGTATTCGAGGGAAGGTGGGCATTGATCCAATGACACCTGATTTTATTTTAAAATTAGGTTGGGCAGCAGGAAGAGTATTAGCGAAACGAGGAAAAGGCAAGGCAATTATTGGTAAAGATACTCGCATATCAGGATATATGTATGAGTCATCACTCGAAGCAGGATTAGCATCAGCTGGTATTGATAGTTTGTTATTAGGTCCAATTCCCACACCTGGCATTGCTTATTTAACTCGAACTCTAGGGGCACAACTAGGCATAGTGATCAGTGCTTCACACAATCCTTTTTATGATAATGGAATAAAATTTTTTTCATCAGATGGCACCAAACTATCAGATGAAATCGAATTAGAAATTGAACGTGAGTTAGAAAAAAGCATCCATACCGTTGATTCTTCTGCTTTAGGACGAGCAAAACGTGTAGTTGACGCACAAGGGCGATATATTGAGTTTTGTAAAAGTACTGTTTCAAATGCTATCAACTTGTCTAAACTTAGGATTGTTGTTGATTGTTCACATGGGGCTTCTTATCAAGTAGCGCCAAATGTTTTAAATGAATTAGGAGCTGAAGTTTTTGCCATTGGTGTTGAACCCAATGGTTTGAATATTAATGATGGCGTAGGTTCAACTAATCCTGCTTATTTGGTTAAAGAAGTATTAAAACATCGTGCAGATATTGGTATCGCACTTGATGGTGATGGTGATAGACTTATTATGGTAGATCACAAGGGCGAAGTGGTTGAAGGGGATGAAATTGTTTTTATTATTGCCATGCAGTCTTTACTGATGAATAAAAATAAAGCGGGCGTGGTTGGAACCGTAATGAGTAATCTGGGCTTGGAAATCGCATTAAAGGAAAATGGTTTTGAATTTGTCCGAACCCCTGTAGGTGATAGATATGTTATTGAAAAATTAATGAGTACTCAATGGCATATTGGTGGTGAAAACTCCGGCCATATTATTTGTTCTGATAAGACTTCAACTGGAGATGGGATCGTTTCCGCTTTACAAGTTTTAGCAGCAATCCATAGTACGGGTAAAACATTACATGAATTAAAACAGGGGATGAAAAAATTTCCTCAAAAACTGATTAATATTCGTTGTAATAAAAAAATAGATTTAACCGCTTCTGTTGCAGTGCAAGATTGTATCAGCCAAGCTGAGCAGAGTTTGGCGGGTAAAGGTCGAGTACTATTACGTGTTTCAGGCACTGAGCCATTGATCCGTGTAATGGTAGAAGGTGAAGATATATCTGAAGTGGCAAAATGGTCACAGATGTTAGCATCAGTTGTTTCAGAAGAATTTGCTTAATAATCGTAGCTAAAAGCTTTATTATCTAGACACAACTCTTTGATTTTAGTAAAATTCTGACGGCTTTTTCTGGGTAGCTTTTTTCTGGGTAGCTGTAGAGGTTGATTACTTTCAATGCTTAAAAGTATGTACTTGAAATTTTAATAATTTTAAGTACTTTGGTATAAATGTTCACATTTTGGAGTTGTTTTGATCGAAAATAATTACGCTTTGGCGGCTTTAGTTTTGGAAGATGGCACGGTTTTTAATGGTGTGTCGATTGGTGTTGCAGGGCAAACGATTGGAGAAGTGGTTTTTAATACTTCAATGACCGGTTATCAAGAAATCCTCACTGATCCTTCTTATAAAAAACAAATTGTGACTTTAACCTACCCTCATATAGGTAATACTGGAGTGAATGAAGAAGATGAAGAATCTTCTTGCTTGCACTTAAGTGGTTTAGTGATTAAAAACCTACCATTAATGGTTTCAAACTGGCGTTGTAATGAAGATTTAAGTCGTTATCTAACACGCCATCATATTGTTGCCATTGCCAATATTGACATCCGAAAATTGACTCGTTTGTTAACTCAAAAAGGGGCCTTAAAAGGCTGTATTATCTCTCGAAAGAACACAAAAGAACCAGTATTTTCAGCTGATGAAATCAAACAAGTTTTATTAGAGCTAGATAGTTTTTCTGGTTTAAAAGGTTTAGATCTTGCTCAACAAGTGAGTACCTCGAGACCTTATGTCTGGACAGAAGGTAGTTGGAATTTTGGAGAAGGCTTTAATAAAAGCAATCAACAAACGTTTCATGTGGTTGCGTATGACTTTGGGGTAAAACGTAATATCTTACGTCTATTAGCCGATCGAGATTGTAAAGTCACGGTTGTACCAGCAAAAACAAAGGCAGAAGATGTATTAGCATTAAATCCAGATGGAGTCTTTTTATCTAATGGCCCTGGAGATCCTGAACCTTGCGATTATGCGATAACAGCAATTAAAACCATTGTAGAGACTGGACTGCCTGTATTTGGTATCTGTTTGGGCCATCAATTGCTGGCATTGGCAAGTGGTGCTAAAACATTAAAAATGAAGTTTGGTCACCATGGTGCTAACCATCCTGTGCTTGATATTCAAAACCAGGAAGTTGCTATCACCAGTCAAAATCATGGCTTTGCTGTGGATGAAACACAATTACCAAGTAATTTAACCATGACTCATAAGTCATTATTTGATCAATCCTTGCAAGGCATTCATCGAACCGATAAGCCGGCGTTTGGATTTCAAGGGCACCCTGAAGCAAGTCCTGGTCCTCATGATATATTGCCTTTATTTGATCACTTTATTGATTTAATAAAAGCTAAATAAAAAAACAACGCAACACAACACTAACCCATAAAGTTGTAGGAAAAACATGCCAAAACGTGAAGATATAAAAAGTATATTAATTATTGGTGCTGGCCCAATAATTATTGGCCAAGCTTGTGAGTTTGATTATTCTGGTGCTCAAGCTTGTAAAGCCTTAAAAGAAGAAGGGTACCGAGTTATCTTAGTTAACTCAAATCCAGCAACAATTATGACCGATCCTGATTTGGCCGATGTCACTTATATTGAGCCGATTCATTGGCAGGTAGTGGCAAATATCATTAAAAAAGAAAAACCCGATGCTTTATTGCCAACTATGGGGGGGCAAACGGCTTTAAACTGTGCCTTGGATTTAGATAAACACGGCATTTTAGAAAAATATAATGTTGAAATGATTGGGGCTGATCAAAAAGCGATTAATAAAGCAGAAGATCGAGACTTGTTTCGTCAGGCAATGCACAAAATTGGCTTAGATATGCCCACTTCGTATATTGCTCATAGCATGGCTGAAGCGGATGAAGTACAAAAAAAACTCGCTCAATTTCCAATCATTATTCGGCCTTCATTCACCATGGGGGGAAGCGGTGGTGGTATCGCTTACAATAAAGAAGAATTTATCGAAATCTGCGAACGTGGCTTAGATTTATCACCAACCAATGAATTATTGATTGAAGAGTCAATTATTGGTTGGAAAGAGTATGAAATGGAGGTGGTTCGAGATAAAAAAGACAATTGCATTATTATCTGCTCGATTGAAAACTTTGATGCCATGGGCGTGCATACCGGTGACTCCATAACCGTTGCCCCCGCACAAACACTTACAGATAAAGAATATCAAATCATGCGTAACGCGTCTTTAGCGGTATTACGTGAAATTGGTGTTGAAACGGGAGGATCAAACGTACAGTTTGCGGTTAATCCAAAAAATGGTCGTTTAATCATTATTGAAATGAATCCTAGGGTTTCTCGTTCATCGGCATTAGCTTCTAAAGCAACGGGTTTTCCTATTGCAAAAGTTGCTGCGAAACTTGCTGTTGGTTACACCTTGGATGAATTAAAAAATGAAATTACCGGTGGTGTGACCCCAGCTTCTTTTGAGCCTTCTATTGATTATGTGGTGACTAAAGTACCTCGTTTTACCTTTGAAAAGTTTCCAACAGCTGATGTAACTTTAACGACACAAATGAAATCAGTGGGTGAAGCAATGGCCATTGGTCGTACTTTTCAAGAGTCTTTACAAAAAGCTCTACGCTCATTAGAAGTCGATAGAAATGGATTTAATGAGTTGATAGATGAGATCCCCGACCATATTGCCGGTGAAACTGAGCAAGAGAGAAAAGAATTTTTAAGCCGTGAGTTACGTATACCAGGTGCTGATCGTATTTGGTATATTGCAGATGCCTTTCGAAAAAACTTTAGCTTAGAAGAAATCCAGGAATTAACGGGTATTGATCCGTGGTTCTTGGTGCAGATAGAACAATTGGTGCAAATTGAAAATTCGCTTAAAGGAAAGCAGCAAGACAACTTAAACAGCCAGCAACTTTTTCAGCTTAAAGCCAAAGGTTTTTCGGATGCTCGTTTAGCGTATTTGTTAAATACTAATGAATTAAGCTTCAGGGCTTACCGTTTACAACAAGGGATTAAACCAGTTTATAAACGAGTGGACTCTTGTGCGGCTGAGTTCGCCTCTACGACCGCTTATATGTATAGTACTTATGAAGAAGAATGTGAGTCATTACCGAGTAATAAACAAAAAATAATGGTATTAGGTGGTGGACCTAACCGAATTGGTCAAGGGATTGAGTTTGATTATTGCTGTGTACATGCCGCTATGGCTTGTCGTGATGATGGTTATGAAACCATTATGGTGAATTGTAACCCTGAAACCGTTTCTACTGATTATGATACCTCTGATCGCTTATATTTTGAGCCATTAACGCTTGAAGATGTGCTTAACTTGATTGATCTTGAACAACCCATGGGCGTGATTGTTCAATATGGCGGTCAAACCCCATTAAAGCTTGCTAGAGCATTAGAAAAAGCGGGAGCAAAAATTATTGGAACCACTCCAGACTCAATAGACTTAGCTGAAGATCGTGAGCGTTTTCAAACTATGATCCAAGAGTTAGGGTTATTACAACCACCCAATCGAACAGCTAGAGATCCTGATGTGGCCGTTAAACTTGCCAAGGAAATTGGTTACCCATTAGTTGTTAGACCTTCATATGTATTAGGTGGTCGAGCTATGGAGATTGTTTATAATGAAATGGAATTGTGCACTTATATGCGTGATGCTGTTAAAGTTTCCAATGACTCCCCCGTATTATTAGATCGTTTTTTGGATGATGCAGTAGAAGTAGATGTCGATGTGATCTGTGATGGTGAAGATGTTTTAATTGCAGGCATTATGCAACATATTGAACAAGCCGGTGTTCACTCTGGTGATTCAGCTTGTTCTTTACCACCTTATAATTTATCAAAAGAAATTCAAGATAAACTGCGGGTACAATCAGCTCAGATGGCAAAAAAACTTAAAGTCATTGGATTAATGAATACCCAGTTTGCTATTAAGGGTGATGATGTTTATGTGCTAGAAGTGAATCCTCGTGCCTCAAGAACGGTTCCTTTTGTATCAAAAGCAACCGGTGTTGCAATTGCCAAAATAGCCGCTTTGTGTATGACAGGTAAAACTTTAAAAGAGCAAAACTGTTTAAGCGAAGTGATCCCTGATTTTTATTCAGTGAAAGAATCGGTGTTTCCATTTGTGAAATTTCCAGGAGTTGATCCAATTTTAGGTCCTGAAATGAAATCCACAGGTGAAGCGATGGGAATGGGAAAAACCTTTGCAGAAGCATTTGGTAAAGCACAGCTTTCAGCAAATGTGAGTTTGCCTCGTTCTGGAAAAGCATTTTTAAGTGTGCGTGATGCTGATAAAAAACATGTTGTTAATTTAGCGCAACAGATCAAAAATCTTGGTTTTGAAATCTTCTCCACTCGAGGAACGGCAAGTTTATTAACAGAAAATAATATTGATGTAAAAGTTATTAATAAAGTGAAAGAAGGTAGACCTCATATTGTCGATATGATTAAAAATGATGAAATGGAATTAATTATTAATACCACTGAGGGTAAAAAAGCCATTGATGATTCAGCAACGATTCGAGGGGCTGCATTGCAACATAAAGTTACTTATGCAACCACGATGGCGGGTGCTTTGGCTATGTGTGAGGCTATTGCAACCACGGGTGAAGTTGAAGGTGATGTAGAGGTTTATTGTATTCAAGACATATAATAGTCTGATAAGCATGTGTCAGTACAAACACTTAACAGTCTGATATTTAGGCTTTTAATGCGTTTGCTTTCGCTGAAAAGGAGATTTTGTTTAGACAGTTTCCTTTGCAAAAACGTATTTTCCTTAATTGCGCTTCTTAGCAAGGCGTGTGTGGTTTTAGCTACCCTCTTTGATAAAGCGGGTGTTGCTTTAGCTT
>CAYMMQ010000075.1:0-3768 GCA_964391585.1 uncultured Ectothiorhodospiraceae bacterium | reverse complement strand
ATTTTTATAGGTAATATACTTAAGACGTATTGATTTAAGTAACTAAGCAACAATAACTAATTAATTAAAACGAGAACAAATCATGAATTCAGTTCCAATAACAAAACAAGGTGCAGAAGCTATGACTGCAGAATTAAAAGAGTTAAAGTCGGTTAAAAGACCGGCGGTAATTCAAGCCATTGCAGAAGCTAGAGAACATGGTGATTTAAAAGAAAATGCTGAATATCATGCCGCTAGGGAAGAACAAGGTTTTATTGAAGCTCGAATTAAAGATCTTGAAGCAAAACTTTCAATGGCTCAAATTATTGATGTTTCAACTTTAAACAATAGCGGCAAAGTAGTTTTTGGTACAACGGTTGTATTGTATGATGCTGATAAAGATGCTGAAATTAGTTATCAAATCGTTGGTGATGACGAAGCAGATTTAAAGCATAATAAAATATCGATTAATTCACCTGTTGCTAGGGCACTCATTGGCAAAGAAGTGGATGATGTTGCATTAGTGAAAGCCCCTGGTGGCGATAAAGAATATGAAATTGTAGATATTAAATATATCTAATTAAATTCATCTCCAATTTTCCTCCATATACACTTTTATTTCAGCTATGATTGCTGTTTGCAAAATTTCCTAGTAAAATTGTCAAGTATTTTTTGTGCATGATAATTGGTAAATAAGCTATGTTTGAACGTTTAAAAGAAGATATTAACTGTGTGTTTGATCGCGATCCTGCAGCAAGAGGTTATTTAGAAGTATTAACATCCTACCCCGGTGTTCATGCGATGTTGATGTATCGTTTATCACATTGGTTATGGCAAAAAAAAGCGAAATGGCTTTCCCGATTTATCTCTTTTATAACACGTTGGTTTACGGGCATTGAAATTCACCCTAATGCCCAGATTGGACGGCGTTTTTTTATTGATCATGGTATGGGGGTTGTTATCGGAGAAACTGCTGAAATTGGCGATGATTGTACTTTATATCATGGAGTAACTCTGGGTGGAACGTCTTGGGATGAAGGGAAAAGGCATCCTACTTTAAAAAATAATGTGGTCGTCGGAGCTGGGGCAAAAGTATTAGGTCCCATTATTTTATCTGAAGATGTGCGTGTTGGTTCCAATGCTGTTGTGGTGAAAGATGTTCCTGCAGGTTGTACTGTGGTTGGGATCCCTGGCCATATTGTGAAACAAGGTAAGCCTCAAGTTAATAAAGAGCAGCTAGATATTAGTGTCCCAACGGAAGAAATAACCGATCCAAAACATGATAATCGAGTAAAACAGGCACAAAAAATGGGCTTTGATGCCTATGGTATGTCTAATGATATGCCCGATCCGATAGCACATGCTTTAAATTGCATTTTAGATCATATGCACACAGTTGATCATAAAATTGAAAAAATATGTGATAAAACAAATTTAACCGATATTGATTTAATTGATGCCAATGAAAGTAAAAAATTTGCTGAAGTAGAGAATTTTTCTGATGAAGGAAAGCTTGATCATGAAGCATGCCCAGTGAAAGATCATTGTATTGGTGACTGCAAGTAAATTCATACCTATAAATGAGTTAATAATACTTGACTATTTTACTTGGTTTTTCGTACAATAAGGCCTATATTTATAATGAGGCTTATTTATGAAATTAACGACTAAAGGGCGTTATGCAGTAACTGCAATGTTAGACTTGGCCATTCATGAACATAAAGGTTCGATTACTTTAGCTGATATTTCTCGCCGACAAGATATTTCATTGTCTTATTTAGAACAGTTATTTTCTAAGTTAAGAAAAAAAGGCTTAGTTGATAGTGCCAGAGGCCCAGGTGGTGGCTATAAAATAAGCCGAGACTCAGATAGTATCTATATTGCCGAAGTGATTGCTGCGGTTGATGAAGCAGTTGATGCTACACGATGTCAACGAAAGGGTAACTGTCAAAATGATGAGCGCTGTCTTACCCATGAGTTATGGTGTGATCTAAGCGATCAAATCCATAATTTTTTATCTCAAATTTCTTTAGCTCAATTGATGAAAAGACAGTCTGTGAATGAAATATCACATCGACAAGAATTAGCTAATCATAGTTCGATTTAAGCCAACTGATAAAATTTCTTGTGAATTAAACCTATGGAAAATAAATGAAAAACCCCATCTATTTTGATTACTCTGCTACTACACCTGTTGATCATCGGGTTGCAGAAATGATGTACCAGTATTTAACCAATGACGGAATTTTCGGTAATCCTGCCTCACGATCCCATCAATTTGGTTGGGATGCAGAAGTTGCCGTTGAAAAGGCGCGTCAGCAAGTTGCTGATTTGATCAACGCTGATGCTAAAGAGATAGTTTGGACTTCTGGTGCTACAGAAG
The DNA here is from genome assembly GCA_964391585.1 of uncultured Ectothiorhodospiraceae bacterium. Lineage (GTDB taxonomy): Bacteria > Pseudomonadota > Gammaproteobacteria > GRL18 > GRL18 > JADGAU01. The sequence goes on along the minus strand of CAYMMQ010000075.1, from coordinate 1,406 downwards.
CGGATAATCTTGCTATCAAAGGCGTGGCTCATTTTTACCAAAAAAAGGGTAAACATATTATTACTTCTAAAACGGAACATAAGGCTGTTTTAGATAGCTGTCGGCAACTAGAGCGTGAAGGTTTTGAAGTATCTTATTTATCTCCGCAACAAGATGGGCTCATTACCTTAGAAGCAATCAAAGAAGCTTGTCGTCCCGATACAATTTTAGTTTCTATTATGCATGTTAATAATGAAATTGGTGTGATTCAAGATATTCATGCCATTGGTGAATTTTGTCGAGAAAATAAAATTATTTTTCATGTTGATGCGGCGCAAAGTGCCGGTAAAATTGATATAGATATGCAAACTATGAAGGTGGATTTGCTATCCTTGTCGGCGCATAAAGTGTATGGTCCAAAAGGTATAGGTGCATTATATGTTCGTCGTAAACCTCGGGTTCGTTTAGAAGCTCAGATGCATGGAGGAGGTCATGAGCGTGGTATGCGTTCAGGTACTTTGGCCACTCATCAAATTGTAGGAATGGGAGAGGCATTTAGAATTGCTAAAGAAGAGATGCAACATGAATATGATAGGATTTTAGCCTTACGAGAATATTTTCTTCAAGGTGTCGCTGATATGGAGGAAGTTTACATCAATGGTAGTTTAGAAAAACGTATCCCTCATAACCTTAATATTAGTTTTAACTATGTCGAAGGTGAATCTTTATTAATGGCAATCAGTGATTTGGCTGTCTCATCCGGTTCTGCTTGTACTTCAGCGAGTTTAGAACCTTCCTATGTTTTACGCGCATTGGGCCGGAATGATGAATTGGCACATAGTTCGATTCGTTTTGGTTTTGGTCGTTTTTCAAAAAAAGAAGAGGTGGATCATGCGCTTAAATTATTACATACAGAAATTAAACGCTTAAGAGATTTATCGCCATTATGGGATATGTATAAGGCGGGAATTGACTTATCTACGATAGAGTGGGCAGCTCATTAGATATACTTCTAATCCCTGCTAAACATCAGGTATATTGATTTAAAATATAGTTAATAGGAGAAATTTATGGCGTATAGTGAAAAAGTGCTGGATCATTATCAAAACCCTAGAAATGTAGGTATTTTAGACGAAGATGAACATACGGGAACTGGAATGGTAGGTGCTCCAGCTTGTGGTGATGTGATGCGTTTACAAATAAAAGTTGATGATGAAGGATTGATTCAAGATGCTAAATTTAAAACTTACGGCTGTGGTTCAGCCATTGCCTCTAGCTCTTTAGTGACGGAGTGGATCAAAGGTAAAAGTTTGGATGAAGCAGGTAAAATAAACAATATGGCGATTGCTGAAGAGTTAGCATTACCACCTGTGAAGATTCATTGTTCTGTGTTAGCTGTAGATGCCATAAAAGCAGCCTATTTCTGT
>CAYMMQ010000074.1:0-11170 GCA_964391585.1 uncultured Ectothiorhodospiraceae bacterium | reverse complement strand
CAATCTAGTCCGCCAGTTTCAGTATCTACGACTAAAAATCTTTGTTTTTTTGACATGGTGTAATAATAACACACCTTTGGGGCCTTGTCAACGAAATTTTTCCACTATTTACTAATAAAATGAAAAGATTAATTATATCAGACCTCCATTTAGGGAGTTATTACACCAAAGAAGCCCAACTTATCCAGTTTTTTGAAGAAAATTCCGATTTTGATGAACTTATTCTAGCTGGTGATATTATTGACTTCATTCGAGTGCCATATTTCACCGAACAAACCGCCAAATTGTTTAATTTTGTAAGCAATTTCCCCGGAAAGGTGGTTTATATCGTTGGAAATCATGATCTACCTTTTAAAAACTGTGTTGGACACTATATGTTTGGAGTTCATTTTGAAAATCAGTATGAATTTGAGGAAAAAGGGAAAAAATTTAGAATAGAACATGGGGATAGGTACGAGAAAGGTATAATTCATCGCAGATCATTAATGAATTTGATTTCAGTTATACAAGATATCCTTGAAAGGGCTTTTAAATGGAATTTATCTGCTTGGTGGCAAAGTTTATTTACTAAAAAGAAAAAAGCGCGTAAGATTTGGGACATTTTACAGTGGAATGAAGACGCCGATGTCTTTATTATGGGCCACAATCACGAACCAGAGGTTTTAATCTGGCTTAATGACGATGAGGACATCAAAACCTATGTTAATTGTGGTGATTGGACAGACCATTGCACTTATGTAACCGTAATCGATGGTGTTACGCGCTTAAAGAAGTTTGAATAATATCTCTATACTTCAAAAGAGCCAGTTCTTTGGCCTTTGCCTCAATCATTAAGTCGAATTCATGTCCATAAGTGTTGATTGGTGTGTAAACATAGTCAGAATGTGCTTGTGGTAAGCAATCTATACCCTGTTCTTCTCGTCGAGACTCGCTCAAATGACAAACAGGGGTTACATCCGACCAAGTTTCCATAGCGTAATCCAGTGCTTCGTCTTGCCGTAAGCCTCCATCATGTAAATTATGATGATGAAAGTCAAAAACAATAGGACATTCGATGTCCAGCCACATATATTTGTAAAGTTCTTCTGTAGTAAAGAGTGAAGGTTTGTCATCATTTTCAACTGTTAACCTGCTTTTAAGATTATTAGATAGTTTATCATAATTTTTACAAAATCTATAGGCAGTTTCGCGTTTATTATCATATGCAGCGCCGATGTGGATATTAATTTTGTTATGATAACTAGGTTTAAAGCCCATAATGTCAAAGATTTCAGAGTGGTGTTCCAATTCTTTGATAGTGTTGTTAACAATGCGGTCATCTTTGGCGCACAATTTATTAAATGGACCAGGATGGGAGGTTATGCGTTGGCCTACGTTGGTTGCAAAGTCGCCAGCTTCCATTAAGGCATAACAAATGTTTTCATAATCAGGTAATTGCTCTAGATTATACTCGGATGCCCAGGGAAATAGGTTGGAAGACATGCGAAAAAACTTGATATCATTTTCTTCGTTCCACTTAAGGATTTTAAGCAGGTCAGTACAGTTTTTGAGTGCAAGTTCAGAGGCATAAGGGATCCCTCGTGCTTGGAAGGTTCTCTTAATCATTGAACGATTGGTTGTAATACGTTTAGACTTGGGAACATTTGAGAATCCCATATTGATGCAGGCATATCCTAATTTCATACTCAGATCTTAGCAAAAAAATGAATATTAGTCAAGTTTTTAATGATATGCAAGGAAATCAATCCAAGATTGAGGGGTTTCATCCAAAGTGGAGATAAAAAAGGTATTTTTGGGCTGGATTGGTTTATTTTTAAGAATAAAATCACTATCTTTAAGTAAAGAATCTCCTTTTCGGGTATTACACCTTGAACAAGACGTAACCAGATTTTCCCACACAGTTTTTCCACCTTTTGACCGAGGAATTACATGATCTATGGTAAATCTTCCTTTACTTAACCTTTTATCGCAGTATTGGCATCGTCCACGGTCACGAACGAAGATATTGGTACGAGTTAATTTAATTCCCCATGGTAATTTGAATATATAATTGATTAACCTAATAACTGAAGGTAATTTAAATTTTTGGCTCGGTGAATTAATCCAGGTATCATCATATTCTCTTATAACCTCAATTTTATCTTGGAAAAATAAAATCATTGCTTTCTGCCACGAAATTTGCTTGATTGGTCGATAGCTTGCATCCAAAACTAATACAGGTTTCATTATAATAATATATAGTTAAAAAAAAGGGGGCACAAAGGCCCCCATAAAAAAATTATTTTTTTGTCAACTTATCCCAGCAGTGATTTAACACGTGGTGGGAGCATCAATAGTGTGGGAGCCCACAAACCAACAAAGATTCCTGCTTGTTGATCTCCGGTAAACCACAACCCCAAACTTCCTACAACACTCAAAAGTGATGCAATTGTTAGTGTTTTTTCCATTTAATACCCCTACAGACTTACGCACAACCCAAGACCTACAATGTGTGCAGTGCTTGAGAGATCAGTTCCGGTAGAGTTTAGCATATAGTACATATTCGCGTCAATATTATTCGTTACTGCTCGCGAAACCCCTAGAGAAGCGCGGTTATGAATTAAGCCATCCTCATTTAGACGAACCTCATCCGAAAGACCTAAAGTCAAGCCGTTAACAACCGTGCTGGCTGTTAATGATGTTCGACCACTTAAAGTATCGAAACCACTTAACTCAATAGCTGATGCACTATCGATATTAACATTACCTCGTAAGAGTGCCATAGCAAGACCGACAAATGGTCGATGCTCACCAGAGCTTGTATTGAGATATCCCGCAGATACACCAACCAACTCATTGATACCAAAACCAAGGCTTAACTTAGTACGTTGGTCCGCCAATGAGAGATCAGTAATGTCTCCAAAACGAAGTTCCTCTTGAACATTCAAAGTCACATTATCTGCAACGCCACCTGAAACATTCAAAGTGGTCCATACACCGGTATCCGCAGCCATTGCACTATCGGCAACAAGTGCCATTGCAATTACTCCAAAACCGATTGCTAGTATTTTTTTCATTCTGTTAGTCATTTTAATAACTCCTTAATTTCCCTAATTGGGAAAGCCACAAATAGGAGTCGAACCTACGACCTATGGTTTACAAAACCATTGCTCTACCAACTGAGCTATTGTGGCACTATATTATTTATTTAATTCATTTCCGTGTTCAACATAACATTTTGAACACAACAAATCACCTTCTTTAGTTTGGTGCCTATAATCCTCCAAACAGCGATCACAGAGACTTTTGGGATTGATGGATTGGCGAACAATTTTTTGCTTCTCACGAGATAAACTATAACCCCGATAAGATTTTATAATTCTCCCTAAATAAAGTAATCCTTTCATATTTTTAAATTACCTTACTTATGGTTTTTAATCTCACAGTATTCCTTGCGGCACGGATAAGAACATATACTAAAACATTTTCCATATTCATAAGGGTGAGATATTGTTTTGCGACAAATTGACGAACACGCCTGAGCACAATCAAAAAATTCCTCTCTACAACTATACTTTCCATTGTCACTACATTGACTAAATGTTAATAAAATAATACTTGCTACGAAAGCTTTCATAATTTTATGGTGACTATTATAACCTGGTTTTGAGAGAAAGTCAAGAAAAATTAATTTCTTTAGAATTGTTCTTCTTCTGTCGAACCTTCAAGAGCCAAAGTCGAAGCATTCCCGTCACTTATAATTTTAGAAACTTTATCAAAATACCCAGTACCAACTTCGCGCTGGTGTTTGACAGCGGTAAAACCATGTATAGTTTGGTCAAATTCAGCTTGTTGGAGTTCGGAATAAGCAGCCATGCCACGTTCGTTATAATCTTTGGCCAAGGTGAACATACTGTGATTAAGTGCGTGGAAGCCAGCAAGAGTTACAAATTGAAATTTGTATCCCATTCCTTCCAATTCTTTTTGAAATTTTGCAATGGTTTCATTGTCAAGGTGTTTTTCCCAGTTAAATGAGGGTGAGCAATTATAAGCTAATAATTTACCTGGAAATTTTGCATGAATGGCATCAGCAAACTTTTTAGCTTCTTCCAATGAGGGGGTTGAGGTTTCCAACCACAATAAATCAGCATAAGGCGCATAAGCTAAACCACGAGCAATCCCCATATCCAAACCACCAGTAATCTTATAAAAACCTTCGGAGGTTCTTTCACCAGTCATAAACTCATGATCACGCTCATCAATATCTGAAGTAATGAGTTTAGCGGAGTTGGCATCAGTCCTTGCAATTAAAACTGTTGGAACATCGCAAACATCTGCCGCAAGTCGAGCAGCTGTTAGGGTGCGAATGAATTGGCTTGTGGGAACGAGCACTTTGCCGCCCATATGCCCACACTTCTTTTCAGATGCTAATTGATCTTCAAAGTGAACTCCTGCTGCACCGGCCTCAATCATCGCTTTCATTAATTCGTAAGCATTGAGAGGTCCACCGAAACCAGCTTCTGCATCAGCAATAATTGGGGCGTAATAATCGTGCTCTACACCACCTTCAACACACTCAAGTTGATCTGCACGTTGAAAAGCTTTATTGATCTTTTTAACAACTGCTGGTACACTGTTCGCAGGATATAAACTTTGATCAGGGTACATATCACCCGCCAAATTTGCATCAGCTGCGACTTGCCAACCACTCAGGTAAATGGCTTTCAGACCGGCCTTTACTTGTTGTACTGCCTGGTTTCCCGTCAAAGCACCCAGTGCTCTTACTGCATCAGGTTCGTGGAGTAATTCCCACAGCTTCTCTGCACCATCCTTGGCAAGAGTGTATTCAATCTTTTTGCTTCCGCGAAGACTTAATACTTCTTCTTTGATATATGATTTTTCAATGTCGTTCCAACGTGCTGTCATTTTTTTTTTCCTTTGTTCTTAGGTTTCGAGAAGATCATAACATTTGGGTGTTAAAAAGTCAACAAGATTTTTTGAAAAACATAAATCGGAAAAGATTTCTTGTGTTTCTTTAAACTTATCATTTTCCCTGAAGTTGTTGGTTTCTTCTTTAATGATTTTTTTTAAATAAGGTTTAGTAACTTGCTTTCCATTGGTTAGCCATACTTTATATTTTAACCACTGCCAAATTTGAGCGCGTGAGATTTCCGCAGTGGCCGCATCCTCCATCAAGTTATTAATAGGCACGCAACCATTCCCATTTAACCAAGCATTTAAATATTGAAAACCTACTCGAACATTTTTTCTTAAACCATCTTCGGTGCAAGTTCCTTTGGGCACGCAGAATAAATCGTTTTTTGTTACAAAATCATTAAGATAAAGTTGTTTATCAATCTGGTTTGATTCAGGCATATGCTCGTCAAAGATTTCCCTAGCAAGACCAACTAATGCTGGATGAGCAACCCAAGTACCGTCGTGTCCATCTTGGACTTCGCGCAGCTTATCGGCCCGCACTTTTGCCATTGCAGCTGCGTTGCGTTCATCATCATTCTTTATTGGGATTTGCGCCGCCATTCCTCCCATAGCGTGCGTTCCTCGTTTGTGACATGTTTGTATTAACAAAAGAGAATAAGATCTCATAAAATGTTGCGACATTCCAACCTGATCACGATCCGGCAATACAGCGCCCCTATTATCCTGATTGTTTTTAATAAAACTAAAGATATAGTCCCATCGACCACAATTTAAACCGGCAGAGTGTTCTTTGAGTTCATAGAGAATTTCATCCATTTGAAATGCAGCTGGTAGAGTTTCAATCAAAACTGTTGCCCTGATTGTTCCGGTCGGCAATCCAAATGTTTTTTCTGTAAAATTAAAAATATCATTCCACAGCCTCGCCTCTTTGTGATCCTCCAACTTGGGTAAGTAAAAATATGGTCGAGAACCTTTTTTATTTAAAGTTTTCCAATTGTGAAAGATATATAGACCATAATCAAAGAGGGAAGCAGGAATTGGACTACCAGAAACAAGATAATTTTTTTCGACTAAGTGAAGTCCTCTCGGACGGACAAATAGAACAGCTGTCTTATCATTTAAGCTATATCTCTTTCCATTATTGGTATTTGTATGTTCTATCGTGCCTGCAACCGCATCGCGAAGATTGACTTGCCCCTGAATATTATTTTCAAACGTTGGGCAATTTGAATCTTCAAAATCTGCCATATAAACATCGGCACCTGAATTAAGTGCATTGATGATCATTTTCCGCACTGGTGGGCCTGTGATTTCAACCTTTCTTTGTTCTATCTCTTTTGGGGGCGGAAGCACTTTCCAATCTGAGGATCTTACTTTAGAAGTGCTGTATATGAAGCTTGGTTTGTAAGATTTTTTTTCTTCTCTCTTACATAGCAATTTAGTTATGTGGGGAGAGAATTTTTCAGAAAGTGTGTTTAAAAAAAGTTTAGCATCATAGGTTAAGATTTCTTCTTTCACTATTTCTCCTTAAGTTATTCTATAATAAAATAACTTAACAGCATGTGAGGTACATAAAGTTTTTTTATTGCTCCAATGCATCCATTTCTCAGAACAATATAACTTACCTATCGTACCACAAAGTTCACAAGTTTTAAAGCTCAATATTCTAGAAAAGTTCGCAATCTCAGCTACTACCTCATCACCACCATCAAATTCCACATCCAACCATCCTTCCCGAGCAGCAATCGTGGTGAAAATGACGGGCGTAAAATCAGTCGTTCCAATATTGATGTCTTGATAAACTTTAGTGGCGGCCAAGAGTTCCTCAACTATTTGACTCCAACCGTCACCGATATCTACAAAAACATATTCGTCCAAGATAATGTCAGAATATTTTTCGTAAATTTTTTTCAGGTCCATAAACCTAAATATAAGGCTTTACATAAGTTCGTATTTAAAAATTGATTTATCGTAAAGAAAGCGAAAAGAATCAGCAAACTCATCACCTTCTTCCATGGTTCTAAAAATGCCCAAACAATATTTTAAAGTTGTATCTCCCGCAGCAACAAAAGATGGTAATGATTCCATCACGAGATTGACCACCCAAGCACCATCATCAGTTGCAAGCACTTCCAAATATTGTTCAGCAATTAAATCATGAATGTTTTTTTTCATTTCAAGTATCATTGCGGCGCAGCCGCTGGTTCGCGGGAAATTTTCTCACATGAAGACACAAATTTCATTTCTTCCACATCTAAACAGTCTTCCGTACCATCAATAAATTTAACATAATATTTATTATAAGCACTTGTGACACATTCAATTTTAGTAATAAATGCATATTCTAATGGGTAATCAAATTCCGTACACCACTCATAATGAGGAGAGTCATAATTATGTTTTTTAAAAGCAAAAATTAAATCTCCTTCACTATAAGTCATGTCAGTCACTTAAATGTTTATCTAAAACTTCTCTTTCTAATAATTCACCAACTTTCATTCTTAAATTATTTACAATATCTCTATATTTAATCTGTTCTTGTGATGGAGGTGTTCCATCAACATCCAATAAATTAAATTTAGATAACTTACATTGAGAGACATATAATTCGTTATCTAATATTCTCAATTCATCTAAATCAACAATAAGTTTCTTTGTTTTCATCATATTGTTTTCCTTATTTACAATAATGTTATTATTTATATCACGTTTTGTGATTTTTGTCAAATTATTTTTTTCGTTCATGCGCTTTTGAGATTAAAACCAATTCATAATCTTTAAACACAGCTCGTTTACCATGAGCAAACAGTATTTCCCACTCTCGCATGAAAGTATCATTCCCTCGCATACTCTCAGTAACTAATCTTACAACCATTCCTTGTTTATTGTGAAAAAAACGTAATGTGGGGCTTAAGTCATTGCTTTTCTTGACTTCTACCAGATCTCCAACTTCTAATGCTCCCACACTATAAGTATTAAGGTCGGCTAACTAATAGATAATTTTCTTCCGCAAAATCCCAATCTTCTACAGTTTCAGCACGTTCCAGCGCCCAATGAATATGATAATAATAAACACTTTCACTATTGCCGTGAGTAATGTCAACCACAATTCCATAATCATTCTCAGGATCAATCCGCACGTCTTGAGGAAATATTATTAAATCACCAATTTTAAATTTTGTTGAAGGGGCTTTCACCAGCTTACAACCTCCGGTGGTCGCAGAATAACGTTTGTTAACCCATTTTCTAAAATATAGCGGTAAGATTCACCATATCGGCCAGCGAACAAGGTTTCGCCCGCGAAATTAATCACCTTCCAAAGTTTGCGTAATTTGCGTATTTTTTGGCTATGATGGTTTTCCACTTTGACCCCTTGCAATTAACTTTAATTGACCTTTGTGGATCCAAGATTGTTTTCCGTCATACCATGCACACTTGATCGTGTTGAGCTTATCATAATCAATAGGCAATACGTCTACAACTACGCCAAATCCGCGATTTAATTTGCCAAGAAGCGTGGTGTGCTCAACTAAGTCGCCAATTTTGAATATTTCTTTCATTTTCCAGCGTCCTTTGCATCTTGGGCCGAGTGAATGTACATGTACCCGCCTTTATTAAATGCCGGGGCAACACATGTCGCTTTTCTTAATATTTCTCGCATAGCATCCATGTTACCACAATCCAAACATGTATTGTAGCCCAACTGCTTACGTCTATAATTATACAGTTCACCGCAATTTTGACATTCTGCCTTTTTAATCATTTTGCCTCCCATAAGCAATTAATCTTAAACACCTCAGTTCTTCCCACCACTGATTACCGTTAATCCAACAAACCCAAGCACCACCTTCGATATCATTAAGATCTACAACAACACCTTGCAATCCAACCAGGTGAGGTTCATCCAATTCCGTTGTAATTAATTCTACCAAGTCTCCCGGATTAAACATTACACCGCCGCAATTTTATGTAAACCATATTCCATCTCCCATCGCAAAAGACCGCTGGCATATTGAATATAATATACCCAAACAGGTTGGCTCTTGTCTAAAGACCGATCAGACATTTCGATAACTATACCGATCCCACGTTTTCCATCGACAAACTTCACAAGATCGCCAACTTCAAATTTATTAGTCTTTTCCACCAATGCTAAGTATTAAGCAGAAGCAACCTTTTTCAAAGAAACTTCGGCATAACACTGTTCATCCGAATTTAAATGATGTGCCCAATGCACATTAATAAATTGCTCTATCTCAACTAATTCATTACTATCGGAATTACTATCGTGACATTCACCGTGCCAGTTTTCCACATCAATTACAACTCCATAAGTTCCCATTGGGGGATGCCTCTCGGGACTAAACTGGTTATCCATTTGAACTAAATCCCCAATTTTAAATAATTCGTCTTCTTTGAACACTACGCACCTCTCGCCAATACTTTAATTTTATGGTCTTGTGCCAATATTGTTGCCTTAATCTCGTGAAAAAACATTGTGCGACCTGTTTGCGCCGAAATCCATTCCCAATAATTGCGGGGAACTCCTTCACCCTCCGGACGGAATGTGATAACAATGCCAACTTCTGGTGGCCAGCCTCGTTTCTCGACTTGGATTAAGTCCCCAATTTTATAATCCCATGTGTTATACCGAGTCATCGACTTTTGCCACCAGTTGGATTAAACGTCCGGCTTCCCAAGAAACCTCACCTGATTCAGCCCAATGAATTTGGTAGGCGTTGACGTGAGCCCCATGTTTTTTATGCTGGATTATGATTCCCAATCCTCTCTGGCTCAACATCCCGGCAATAAAATTGCTCTTGACCAAATCGCCAATTTGATATCCCTTCTCACGCATTTGCTATTACCTCCACTCTTTCCCACATTTTCTTTAAGAATCTTTTATAAATTGTATGCTTGCGATCTTTGCCCATCCACATTACTGAAATATAGAGGGATGGTTTTTGTGTCGGGTTAGCTATCGCGGTCATTGAAGTCGGTGGCACTTGCGAGCCGATTTCAATAATAACTCCGTATTTGGGACAGCACCGCTTGTCATACCCGTCAAAATCCATTCGCACTAAGTCGCCTATTTTAAATTCTTTCTCCATTATTTCCCCAATCCGATTACTTCTGTTTTCTTCGGCTGGAAGAACACGTAGGTTTTGCCATCGTTAAGAAGTTTTGCTTCAACTTTTGTTTGTTCTGTTCCTGATACTTCCTCGAAGTTCTTGTATTGTCCTGTTATGTCGCAAATTCTTTGGAAGATTTCACAAGGAAACATCGGCTTTACGAAGTAATGACCATTCTTTACATCAATCAACTTCATACCCAAATTATCCCATATTTGGCCATTATTGTCAATCTTTAATTTCGTAATTTTTTTTGGTGGTTTTTTTAAGGATTGACTTTTGCTAGGAGTGCTAGTTTTGACTCGCGCAATTCATAATGTTTGCGCCCATCACATCCGTGAGCCTGGTAAATGTTAATGTGGTGAGGGTCACGAACTTCACGATGAAGAATGATTGCTGTGATATAGGGCGAATCATTCTCGTTTTTTGCCCAGGCTTGGGCGCTCATTCCTGGTTGCTGGAATATCACAAGGTCGCCGATGTCAAATTCAAATCTCAAAAATTTTCCTCCGCATCGCGAACGACCCTAGGCGGCCACCCAGGGGATACCCAGGGGGGTGGGACATACATTCCGGGATTCCCCCCGTCCCCGAAGGGGGCTAACCCTTACCAAAAAAACAATCGAATGAACGAAGTTGCTCAATTGGATGAGGGTTAGCCGCATTAGGAACAACGATTAAGCAAAATCCCCACTCTGCCAATCGTCTAGGAGATCCTGCGGGACCAACGTAGGGTTAGCACCACAGAATTTATTGATGTGTTTACTGGTAGTTACAGACCACTTCTGATCTGTCTTGTAGTATTTACCCGAGGGTGACTGCAAGGCGACGATGGTTTGATAGGACTGCAATACCCTATAGCCATTACCCTGCATAATCCAGGCTGATTGTTTTCCAATTTGAGTTGTAATCATTAGTGTTTCTCCTAGTCCTAAAATGATTGAACGGTTTCAAAACCATAACCGTTATTTTCTTTCAACGTCCAAAACAGATCGATTGCTTTCAATCTAAGGGATCGCTTGGATTCATCGGGGAATGCTTCCACATTGTAAAGATCCAAATATTCGATCAATTCGTTTTTATCCATGTTTTTAATTTCTGTAAGATTCATTCTAACTCCTA
>CAYMMQ010000073.1:0-11462 GCA_964391585.1 uncultured Ectothiorhodospiraceae bacterium | reverse complement strand
CGACTTTTATTAATAAACTGCCTTGGGCAAAAAAACTTTATCCTTATTATTTGCCTTTGATGCCACTGGCTTTAGAATCTTTAGATTTAACGGCTTATGATCTGATTATTTCCAGTGAGTCTGGCCCAGCTAAAGGAATTATTCCTGCACCCAATGCTTTACATATCTCCTATGTTCATAGTCCTATGCGTTATGCCTGGGATATGTTTCATGTTTATTGGGGCAAAAGTAACTCCATTAAAAAAGCAATTTATCAACTTTTGATGCATAAAATACGACTATGGGATAGTAGCTCTTCTATGAGAACAGATGTTTTTATCGCCAATTCCAGTTTTGTGAAACAACGCATTTTGAAATATTATCGCCGTGATGCGTTGGTGATTAATCCTCCGGTTGATATTGAAAAATTTCAAGTTACTGATTCGCCAAAGGCTGATTATTATCTTTATTTGGGGGAATTTAGTTCCTATAAACGTCCACTGGATGCGGTTGAGGCCTTTAACCTTTCGGGCAAAAAGTTAGTGATGCTCGGAGATGGTAGTGAAAAAAATAAGCTAAACAAAATTGCCAAATCAAATATTGTGTTTAAACACAAAGTTTCTAATGTAGAGCTGGTTGAATTGATACAAAACTGCAGAGCTTTGATTTATCCGGGTACCGAAGATTTTGGGATTATTCCAGTTGAAGCAATGGCCTGTGGTAGACCGGTGATTGCCCACAAATCTGGTGGTGTTTTAGATTCGGTTATCGATCAAAAAACAGGTTTATTATATTCTTTGCAGAACGCTCAAGGCTTAAATAATGCGGTTGAGCAGTTTGAAAAAATTGAAAGCCAGTTTTGTGCTAATTCTATTCGTAAGCATAGTGAGCTATTTAGTCGTGAACAATTTAATTTTAAATTAAAGCAGCAAATCAATCAGACTATGGTAGATTATGGCTTAGACTTTCAACTATAGCGCAATGAACGTACAACTAAACTCAAATGAATAAAAGCATTTTAAAAAATCACCCAGTATTTTTCGAAAATATTTTAAAAATATTAGATATGTCTTTGATTTTATTGTCTTCATGGCTTTCATATATTAGCCATGGGGATATTGTAGTTGCTTTTGAAGGTTATTTTAGTGCTATTTTAATTGCAGTAATAGTAGCCCTATTTGTATTTCAAATGACCGGATTGTATAAACCCTGGCGGGGCAACTCTTTAATTAATGAAATCGGGCGTATTATTGTTTCCTGGGGCATTTTATTTTTGATATTAGCCTTACTGGCAGTGATGTTTAAAACCAGTGAATTTTATTCCCGTGCTTGGTTTGCTTTATGGTTTGTTTTTGGTTTGACCTTAAGTATTGTTACTCATAGTATTATTCGCTTAGTGCTAAGAAAACTACGGCAAGCAGGAGTAAATCAACGACATATTGTAGTGGTTAGCCATGGCGAATATGGGCTAAAAATTATTAAACGTCTGCAAGCAGAAAAATGGAACGGTTATCTGGTACAAGGTATTTTTGCTAATACTCATCTTGATGAGCCACAAACAGCTCAATATTTGGGGGAGCTTGAGCAACTTGCTAGTTATGTCGAAAACGCAAATATTGATCAAGTCTGGATCAGTATGCCATTAAGTGAGGAAAAGCAGGTTCAACAGGTGTTAGAAAGCTTAAAACATTCAACGGTAACTATTCGTTATTTACCCGATATTTTTGCTTTTAATCTACTGAATCACTCTTTTACGGAAGTGGTTGGACTTCCAGTGATTGACCTATCTAGCAGTCCTATGGATGGGGGGAATGAGTTTATTAAAAATGTTGAAGATAAAGTATTAGCCAGTTTAATTATGTTATTGATCTCTCCTTTACTGTTAACTATTGCATTAGCCGTAAAAATTAGTTCAAAAGGACCTGTTTTTTACCGACAAACTCGAGTGGGTTGGAATAATCAAAACTTTACCATTTATAAATTTCGTTCTATGCCAGTTGATACTGAAACAGAAACAGGACCAGTATGGGCGCATAAAAGTGAAAATCGTGCGACTAAAATAGGCAGTTTTTTACGGAAAACCAGTTTAGATGAGCTACCTCAATTTTTTAATGTATTAAAAGGTGATATGTCCATCGTAGGTCCAAGACCTGAACGTCCTCATTTTGTTGAACAGTTCAAAGATGAAATTCCAGGTTATATGAAAAAACACATGGTTAAGGCAGGGATCACCGGTTGGGCACAAGTGAATGGTTGGAGAGGGAATACCGACATTGCCACAAGAGTTGAGTTTGATTTGTATTATATTGAAAATTGGTCATTGTGGTTTGATATTAAAATCATTTTGCTCACTATATTCAAAGGATTTATCCATAAAAATGCCTACTAATCGAGTTATTATTAACTTTATGGCATTTTATGCTAAAAATATCGCTATAAAATTCGCTTTTTTTAAAAAAAAACATTAGTATAAGATTCTATAAAGTTTAACAAAAGTTTAAAAAAAGTTAAACCAAGCACATGTTGTATGAACTCGATATAGAAGTTCTTTCAACAGTCTTTAACCTTCATTTCATTGCTTTTATTATGACAAAAGAAACCCATAACTCTGCAGCAACTTATTCTGTCGATATCCTTATGGAACAAGCTCGACTTTTAGCAGCAAATTATCGTAAAACAACGGGAAAAACACTGGCTGGAGTCAGTGGAGAACTGGCAGTTTATGATGCGATCCGAATTTTAAAATTATATCCTGCAGAAGAAAATGTTTCTTATGAAGCTATTGGTTCTGAAGAAGCAGGTGATTTGAATGGTGATAAAATTCAGATTAAAGGTAGAACGATGTTTTCTGATAGTAAGGGTTCTCCTCGAATTGGGCAAATTAAAACATCTGAAGAGTGGGATAGTGTGGTTTTGGTATTAATGAATGATGAATATCAACCTTTTGAAATTTATGAGATTGATAGGGAAACTATTGAAGAAAATGCAGAAAAAAGCTCAGCAAGTCGTGCTAAACGTGGAGCAATGACCGTTGCTAGGTTTAAAAAAATATCTACTCTTGCTTGGAGTAGTGAATGGCAGACTGCATAATACACTTCAAAATATCTTGATGTTAGTTTTAAACGCCGAAATATCATGACTGCTATTCTTGCTATCGAAACATCTTCCCACGCTTGTTCTGTCGCTATTTTACAGGCTGAAAATAATCAGCAAACTACCTTGCATCAAGTTTACCAAGTAGCTGCGAAGCAACATACCGATTTATTACATCCTATGTTGGATGAGGTATTACAACAAGCAAACTTATCCTTAGTTGATATTAATGCCTTAGCCTATGGCTGTGGACCAGGGGCATTTACTGGTGTGCGTATTGCTACCAGTGTGATTAAAGCGATGGCTTATGCAATAGATAAACCTGTTATTGCGGTGTCATCTTTAGCTTGTTTGGCACAAGCTGTCGTTAGAGAGCAGTCACTAGAGCGAATTTTGGTGATAAATGATGCCAGAATGAAAGAAGTATATCTTGCTTGTTATCTTTTTAACAATGGTGCTTTACAATTGATTGGACAAGAAAAATTGCTAAAACCTGAGTTGATAGAGCAAGAAGTTAAAGCATTTTGTCAGGCTGGAAAGTGGTTTGGTATTGGAACAGCATGGGATGAATACCATGCGCTATTAGAAAAATATTCCACATCAACAAACTGTTTGGCAGTTGATAGCTCAAAATTGCCAATGGCACAAGATATTGCGATTTTGGCTATGGAAAAATATCGATTAGGCGATTTAGAAACAGCACAAAGTGCGATGCCGGTTTATTTAAGAGATTCGATTGTTTAGAAAAAATAATTTATGACTTTAACTACCATCCAACAAATTTCAATTTGGATTTTACCGATCCTTTTTGCCATCACTTTGCATGAAGTTGCTCATGCTTATACCGCGTATTATTTTGGTGATTACCAGGTAAAAGCTGCCGGACGTTTAAGCTTAAATCCTATAAAACATATAGAACTAATGGGCACAATAATTATCCCAGTTACCATGTTAGTGCTTACAGGGTTTGCATTAGGTTGGGCAAAACCGGTACAGGTATCGCTAAGACACTTACGCAATGCTGAGAAAAATATGTTTTGGATTGCCCTTGCAGGACCAATGAGCAATTTATTGATGGCGATTTTATGGGCAATACTATTGCGAACCACGCAAGCATTTAATGAGGGGGAAATCTATTTTCAGTTTGTGATTTTAATGGCAATAGCTGGAATGATTATTAATACCTTATTGATGGTATTGAATTTATTACCGATCCCCCCCTTAGATGGTAGTAAGGTGATTATGCCATTTTTACCTAATAAAATTCGCTTTTACTTTCAAAAACTAGAGCCGTATGGTTTTTTTGTGTTAATTGCTTTAATGCTTTTAGGACTATTAGGTATAATACTCAACCCTTTTATTAATTTTAGTTTAGGTTTTTTGATCGATTTATCAGGGGTTGATCCTGCTACTTTTACTGGGTTTATTCAGTCACTTAAATAATTTTGGAGAAAATATTGGCATCATCTGCTCACAATTTACGCGTCTTATCCGGTATGCGCCCAACTGGCGAACTTCATTTGGGACATTATCATGGGGTATTAAAAAACTGGGTCGAATTACAACATAAATACGATTGTTTTTATTTTGTTGCGGATTGGCATGCTTTAACCACGAATTATAGCTATGAAGATACACATAATATTGAACAAAGTTCTAGAGATATGGTGATCGACTGGTTGGCATCAGGAGTTGATGCTGGTTCTGCGAAAATCTTTATTCAATCTCAAGTCCCAGAACATGCGGAATTACATTTATTGTTATCCATGATTACCCCATTAGGCTGGTTAGAGCGAGTGCCTTCATTTAAAGATCAGCAGTTAAATTTAAAAGATAAAGATTTATCAACCTATGGTTTTTTAGGTTATCCTTTATTGCAAAGTGCTGATATTTTAGTTTATAAGGCGGGATTGGTACCCGTAGGCGAGGATCAAGTTTCTCATATTGAGTTGGCTAGAGAAGTTGCAAGACGGTTTAACTTTGTTTATGGACAAGAGCCTAACTTTGAAGAAAAGGCCTTATCTGCTATCCAAAAAATGGGGAAAAAACAGGGTAAGTTATATAAAAAATTACGTATTAGTTATCAAGAGCAAGGAGATCAAGAAGCTTTAAATACCGCTAAGTCATTATTAGATGATCAACAAAACATTACTAAAATTGATCGTGAACGCTTGTTTGGTTATTTAGAAGGTTCAGGTAAAATCATTTTACCCGAACCAGAAGCCTTATTAACAAAAGCATCTAAAATGCCTGGTTTAGATGGCAGGAAAATGTCTAAATCATATAAAAATACGCTTTCCTTGCGTGATAGCATGGATACCATTGAGAAAAAAATCAAAAAAATGCCAACCGATCCTGCCAGAGTAAGGCGAACAGATCCTGGCGATCCGGATAATTGTCCTGTTTGGCAGTTTCATCAAATTTATTCACCGGTTGATGTTAAATCGTGGGTTAAAAGAGGCTGCGCTGAAGCGAGTATTGGTTGTATTGATTGTAAACAACCGATAATTGAAACCGTACAAAAAGAATTACAGCCTATACAAACTAGAGCCAAAGAATTTATTGCCAACGTAAACTTGGTGAATAATATTCTAAAAGAAGGTAAAGAGGCCGCTTCTGATGTTGCCAGTGATACCTTAAAAGATGTTCGACAGGCTATTGGTATTCAGTATAAATAAGAGATGGAAGCTACTTCCTTTTCACTTCCTCAGCAACAAGAACTTCCTTTAGCAATGGTTAAGGGAATGCCTTTAATGGCTTTCCCTAATGATCTTTATATCCCACCAGAAGCACTCGAAGTATTTTTAGAAACCTTTGAGGGGCCACTTGATTTATTATTGTATTTAATTAAAAAGCAAAACCTTGAAGTTGTTGATATTCCTATTGCTAAAATTACCAAACAATATATGCAATATATTGAAACTATGGAAAAATTAAAGTTTGAATTAGCTGCAGAATATTTAGTGATGGCGGCAATGTTAGCTGAAATAAAATCTAGAATGTTATTGCCAGTTTTAGCCGCAGACGATGAAGAAGATGAAGCAGATCCTCGTATGGAGTTAATTCGACGTTTACAAGAATATGAACAGTATAAACAAGCTGCTGAAGACTTAAACCAATTACCCCGTTTGGAGCGAGATGTGTTTAATGTTCATCCTCTTGTTAATGTAAAGATCAATGTGACTTATCCAGATATTGCACTTGCTGATTTATTATCAGCATTACAATCTATCGCAACGCGTGAAAAACAATATAGTCACCATGAAGTAGAAAAAGAAAATTTTTCCTTAGCTGAAAGAATGGCATATGTGCTGTCACATTTAAAATTACTTCACCTTCAACGTGAATTTATAACATTTTCAGATATTCTGCGAGAAGAAGAAGGAAAAAAAGGTAAAGTAGTAAGTTTTATGGCTATTTTAGAATTGAGTAAACAAGCATTGATTGAAATAGTACAAAACAGCTCTTATGGAACGATTTATTTAAAAGTGATTGCCTAAGAATAGCGTGAGTTGGGAGTAAAAAGCAATTGGATAACAAATTTTTAAATGCCATTGAATCTTTATTGATGACTCATGATAGCCCTTTATCGATAGATAAAATACATCAAGTTTTAAACCATCACCTTCATCAAAACTCATCGGTATTAAACGCTACCCCAAAAGATGAGATAATCACAAAAAAACAAATCTCCTTATTATTAACAGCACTAACAGAGCGTTACCAAGCTAGTTCGATTGAATTGATTGAGTTGGCTTCTGGTTATCGTTTACAAGTACGCGCTGAATATGCCGACTGGGTGAGTTATTTATTGGAAGAAAAACCACAAAAATATTCTCGTGCTTTATTAGAAACCTTAGTATTAATTGCTTATAAGCAACCGATTACCCGTAGTGAAATTGAATCTGTGCGTGGAGTAGGGGTGAGTAGCCAAATTATCCGAACGCTTATGGAGCGTCAGTGGATTAAAATATCTGGGCATAAGGAAGTTCCTGGGAAGCCTGCCTTATATTCGACTACAGCTCAATTTTTGGACTATTTCTCTTTAAAATCTTTAAAAGAACTGCCTCAACTAGAAGCGATTGCTGAAAAGTTGTTGGTATAAAATAACTTTAATTCAGTCAAATAATGGAAAAGGAAAATAAGAAATAGATTTTCTTGTTGTTTTAAATCGGTGATTTGTATATTTTAAAGCTACTGAACTTTTACTCACCTACTTGTTGAGTAGTATTTTGTTACTTGAGTGAACTTTAATCAATTTTTTCCTCATACTTTTCTGCACACAGGATAAAAGAACTTTCCACCGCTAAAAATGCATCCACAACTTCAGGATCAAAATGACGACCTTTTCCTTCAACAATAATTTGTCGTGCTTTTTCATGCCCCATAGCGGGTTTGTAGACTCTTTTGCTTCTTAATGCGTCATAAACATCAGCTAAGGCCATTAACCGTGCCGATAAGGGTATTTGTTCTGCTTTTAATCCTCTAGGATAGCCAGAACCATCCCATTTTTCTTGATGTCCGCCGGCAATTTCTCTTGCATAGTTGAGGAATGAGTTTTCACCCAGTATTTTTTCAGTTACCTTAATGGCATCTTCGCCATATTCAGCATGTTTTTTCATGATTTCAAATTCTTCTTCGGTTAACTTTCCTGCTTTAAGTAAAATATTATCCGCAATACCCACTTTGCCAATATCATGTAAAGGGGCAGATAAATACAATAATTGGATATTAGCCTTAGAAAGTTGTTGTTCATATTTAGCTAGCTTGGCTAATTCAGTCGCTAATAGTTTGACATAGATTTGAGTCCGTTTAATATGACCACCTGTTTCAGGATCTCGGTATTCAGCCACAGTTGCCATGCTAACAATTGTTGCTTCTTGGGTTAAGACTAATTGTTTTGTTCGAGCTTTCAATTCTGCAATCATGACATTAGTATATTTGGCCATCACCCCAAACTCATCATTACTGGCAATTGAAACCCGGGTATCATAGTCACCTTGTGCTACCTTAGTTAAGGTTTGATTTTCTTGCACTAAAAAAATATTTAAGTTGCGTGAAAAGGAAAGAATAATATTTATAATTTCAGTTAGAAAAATAAAAACCACAAAAAGTAACTCCACCAATATAACCTTTTGCGCGCCTAAAGGATTACTATTGTCTATTTCATAAAATAGTACGATATCTCGAGTAAATATCAAAAAGATAACGGCTGCCATTAATACAATACTTAATGAGGCAAATAGGGTAAAACGTTTGGTAAGAGGAAAAAATTTTTCCTTGATAATAAATTCTTTATTGCTTTGATTAAAATAATTCCACAGCAACCTCTCGCGCTCAAGGGCTAAATCATTCGCGGCAAAAAAACCTAGGGTTAACGAGGCAAGCATGATTTTAAGTCCACTGCCAATAGGAAACTGGTAAATGGCTGTGTTATACAAGGTAATCACTAATGCGGATACAAAAAACAACCACATATCCAAGGCAAATTGCTTGTAAATATGATTTTCGAAAACTGACTTTTTTAGTATGGATGTTAAAATAAGGCTTCGACAAATAAAAGCGATGCTATAGACAACAACAATCTCTAATATCCATTGCGATAAGGGAATTTTATCAATAAATGGACACACTTCTCCGCCATAAACTGCTAACACTAAAATAGCAAATGCGTAGTGAAAAAATGAGCGTTTTTGTTGTTTTAAGTAGTTAGGCATAAGCAATAAATTAAGCAAAAGATGATCAAGGTATGATTTTACACAGTTCTCGGTTAATTTGCGATAATTTCCTTAATTATCAAAAGATCACTCCACATGACTTACATATTATGTTTTTTGATAAATCTAGCTCTTGATTTTTTATCATAATAGTAGATAATAAATCTTCTTTAAAAAAATAGTTAAAAATAGTTGGAGTTTTTATGTCTTTAATTTCTTGGAGTGAGCAATTAAGTGTTGGAATAGATTCAATTGATGATCAACATAAAAAATTGATCAATATGATCAATGCATTAGACGATGCTCTGGCAGAAGGACGTGCAGATGATGTGCTGCAAAAAATCTTTGATGGCTTAACGGTTTATACGGTTAAGCATTTTAGTTATGAAGAGGATTTATTTGCATTATACAACTACCCAGAAACTCAAGATCATAATAAAGAACATCAAGCATTAATTGAAGAAGTTAAATCTCTTCAAAAAAAAATGAAGGAAGGGGATTTTATGATTGGCATTGAAGTAATGTCATTTTTAAAGCTCTGGTTAACGAACCATATTTTAAAAACCGATATGGCTTATGCGCCATATTTGAAAATGAAAGGTGTTAAATAAATTTATACTAGAAAAAAAGATAATAGTAGCGTATTTACGGTATTAAATTTTCTTGTAAGATTTGGTGGGTGAAAGAGGTTCTTAAATAAAAACCTCTTGGCAAGGTAGCTTTAAAATAACCTTCATAACTAATTCCACGTGTTCTGGACTTGGCATTTGCAGCTTTAGGGCGTATTTGTAAATACTCTCCATAACTGGCGTCAACGCTTTCAATTTGACCTAAAGCCACATACTCCATGAGTTCTTCCCAATCTTCTTTGAGTGCTTCTTTACATTCTGGACTTGGGCTCCAAATAAAGCCATTACCAATTTTTCTCTCAGCTAATGAAAGACTTGGATTTGATTCGATGGGTAACCATAAGACTCGATTAAGTTTTTTTGCCACACAAGACTGTTCCCATTGTAAACCTAAATGATTGGCAAGAGGTACTTGGCAGACATAGGTTGTTTCAGCAGGATAACCATTGGCTTTAACAGGGATGGTTTTTAATTCAATGCCAAGTTCTAAAAAGTCAGGCTCTGACAAATTTTTAGCACTAGTACCTAAGGCTGCTTCAATTAATTGGCCAATCCATCCTTTATTATGATTTAGATTACTGGGAACTTGAAATGAATTATTTAGTGCAACTTGTGCAATCGTTAAACCAGCAAGTTGTTTTACACGTTGATTCAGTTCGTTTTCTGAGAGTGGGGGAGATAACATGGAAATAATTATTTATAAATAAAAAAGGCTCTTTAATAGAGCCTTTTTGTTGTTAAAAGGTCTTAAAGCTTAATCATCACCACCCATAAAAAACTGTACTAAGTTTAAAAGGTGTAAAAAAAGAACATAAATATCAGTATATAAGGCTACTGTCATGGTGATATAGTTAGTTTCACCACCATTTACCATCATACTTGTCTTCCATAAAATACCAGCGGAGACTAACATAACAACAGCTGCAGAAATCGCTAAACTTAAAGCAGGGATAGCAAGGAAGATATTTAAAACAATCGCTGCGAGTAATACGAGTGAACCAACCATAACAAAGCCACCCATAAAACTGAAATCTTTACGAGTTGTTAAAGCATAACCAGATAAACCTAAAAAGATTGTACCCGTCATACCAAATGCTAAAGTAACAATCATTGGGCCGTTTGGCAGAGCAAGATACATGTTTAAAATAGGGCCTAAGATATATCCCATGATGCCAGTGAATGCAAAAGTAGCCACAAGACCAGCTGAACTATTCTTTAATTTCTCAATAAGAAAAGGGCCACCAATAAAAACAACCAGCATAATAATCCAATGAACGGGTGAAGCATTAGAAATCATCGCATATCCAGCAGTTAATGCACTGAATAACAATGTCATCGACAATAAGGTATAGGTATTGCGTAAAACTTTATTGGTTGCAAAAACTGCCTCTTGGGTACGCGGCATGGTTGAAACTTGTTGATTAAACATGATTTATGTCTCCTGAAAAAGAATTAAAATGATTGTTGGGGTAGAATATGAGGGATATAAGAAAATAAATCAAGCATAAGTTCATTTTTTACTAGTATTTCTTAGTTTCTTTGTATATAATTCCCCGCATCATAAGTCGCACGACACGGAGGGGTGGCAGAGCGGTTGAATGCACTGGTCTTGAAAACCAGCGAGGGTTTATCCCCTCCGGGAGTTCGAATCTCCCCCCCTTCGCCATTTATTACACACCTAATAAAATCAATAACTTAAAACCAATGCGGGTAACAGTTTGGGTTACTTGATGGGTCACATTACGGGTAACAGCTTTACCTGATATCCTCTAAAGTGTACCCTTTTGTAAAGACCCGTTTTGTTAATTTCTTATTCCATCTTTTTTCTCCTTTAAAACATTAAATAAATTTATTATTGCGCTGCAGGCCTTCAATCAACATTTCGTTTCAAGTGTCACAGAATGTGGTTAATGCTGTTAACGTAAGCATCAGCAATTCCCTTAGATTAATCCTGTTGCCATTTATTAATTGGTTTTCGTGATCCTCTGGTATATGATTTTATGGGCTTGAGCTATGAGCACACAAAACTGATCCGTATGATCAT
>CAYMMQ010000072.1:6531-11471 GCA_964391585.1 uncultured Ectothiorhodospiraceae bacterium | reverse complement strand
ACTCCCACTCCCACTCCTACTGCAACTCCCATAGTAACGATTACCCCTACGAAAGTTCCAGTAATCAGTCCAACGCCCACAGTCGCCCCCGAAATAACGGCTACGCCTGAACCTCAAGCCACACCAACACCAACACCAACACCAATATTAAGCTTAGCACCAACACCTGCACCAACTGCCTCAATACAAAGTATTATTGGGCAAGTTGTCACCGCAACTATGTTTGATGCACAAAGTCCAGATCAGGCTGGTGCCGCACAGGATGTTATGGCTGTTTTAACCCAAGAAGCCTCACAGACTGTTATAGTAAGAGAAGATGGAAGTGTGGTTGATATCGCTGAAAAAACCTTAGCCGTATTAAATCCCCTTGAGAATAGTCAAACTAACTCTGTTGGATTGTTGCGTGGGGAAGTTACATTGAAAGTTAGCTGCAATAACACCAAGGATTACGAATTGCGTACAGCTTTTGGAAAAATTATCGTGCCGGGTTCTTGTGCCGCTAATCGTATATCTAATACTTCTCTACGTAATGCTAGCAGTGAAACACAATTTACAACTAGTTATAATCAAGTAGGCGTTATTGGTGAGTTAAGTATTTCTGTTTTAAGTGGCAGCCTTAATATAATTGCTAGAAATGGACAATCTTTTACTTTGACACAAGGCGAGGAAATTAATGTTCAGGATAATGTCCCGAGAGCGACATGGGTGTTACCCATTAATGGAGATGCCATTTACGGTGGACGCAATAACCTGTTTAGCTGGATAGCTTATCCAGGAGCAGAAGGTTATCTCATTGAATATAACTTCCCAGCCCCCGCATTTAGTGAGCAAAATGTAAGTACTATTGAGTTCAGCAAACAAATCGTCCATTTATCACCTCAAAATTATCAGATTGTTGATGATATTGTTGTTTATAATATTCCTCTAGATAGTCCGCTAACTAATTTGACTGTTGAAGGGCGCCTTTTTGCTTTGAATGCTCAAGGGGAAATTATTGCAGAATCAGTATCTAGTGATGGGGTTACGGTAACATGGAAATAAGCATTAGCCATACCATATTACTAATCTTTAGGAAAGTTCAGGCCCAAAGAACAATACTAGCCTCAAACTTTATGCCCATTTTGTTAGTTTTTCATTCAGTTCACTCAATTTAACCGGCTTAGCAATAAAATCATTCATACCTGAATTAAAACACTTATCTCTATCTTCTTTCATTACATTTGCTGTCATAGCAATAATGGTGGTTGTACCCAAAAAAAATATTTAGACAATAGCAAATTAACCATAAAATTTCATTTTAATTTGATAAATTGATGGCTTAAAAATGCAGTTTATCGGCTATTGTCCACTTTAAGCTAAGTGGTTGATTTTTCGTGTTTGGTGCCGATGGGCGGACTCGAACCGCCACAGCTATTAGCTACTACCCCCTCAAGATAGCGTGTCTACCAATTTCACCACATCGGCTGGATGTTTTTATTTTATTAGCAAGAGTGCCAGAAGGTGATTCTAAGTTTTGTGGATATTTGTTATTTTTTTGCTTCTTCTACTGGAGTGCTAACTTCAGAAGTTGCTTTTTGCTCTACCACTGGAGCAGGTTTAGCCTCTTTACTTGCAGTTTTAGTTTCCACTTTTGCCTCAGTTGTAATATTTTCAACTGGCATTAAAGGTTTGTCATCAATCGTTATTTGTCCGGTTGGAGTAACAGCTGAAATTTCACCTGGGATGGTAGGAATTTCTTGTTGTTGAAGCGATTTTTCTTCAATCAGTTTTCCACCAACCGCTTCTTTTGCTGCATTGATTTGAACACTGGATAAATAAGATAAAAACAAGGCAATACAGAAAAATGATGTTGCTAACAAAGCCGTTGTTTTACTTAAAAAGTTACTTGAACCCTGACTGCCAAATACAGATCCTGAAGCGCCACTTGATCCGCCACCAAAGTTTGCGCCAGCATCAGCGCCTTTACCTTGTTGGATTAGGATCATTCCTATCAACGCAATACAAACAACCACATAAACAACCAAAATAACCGTATCCATATATAACCCTGTAATTAATCAATAAAGTTTAGCAAAAATTATTCACCAGCTTGGCAAATTGCTAAAAAATCTTCCGCTTTTAATGAAGCACCACCAATCAGACCTCCATCAATATCAGTTTGTGATAATAATGATGCTGCATTTGAGGGATTCATACTTCCGCCATATAAAATTTGTACTTTGGCGGCATTATCTGCATTAGCTGCAGAAATATACTTTCTGATAAATGCATGTGTTTCTTGTGCTTGTTCTGGACTTGCTGTTTTCCCGGTACCAATTGCCCAAACGGGTTCATAAGCAATCACACAAGCATTAAACGCATCGTTACCATTTACAGCTAGCACTGCATCTAATTGTCTGGCAATTACTTGTTCTGTAATATCACTTTCTCTTTCTTCTAAAGTTTCACCAATACAAAAAATTGGCGTTAAACCTGCAGCTTTTACCACTTTAAACTTTTCAGCAACTACTTGATCGCTTTCGCCATATAAACTTCTGCGTTCTGAGTGTCCTATAATCGAATATTTACAGTTAAAATCCTTAATCATATCAGTAGAAATTTCGCCGGTAAATGCACCTGAAGCTTGGGTACTTACATTTTGAGAACCAATATTAATTCCGCTTTCAGCAACAGCTTGTGCCACCATTGGGATATAAATAAAAGGAGGACAAACTGCAGTTTCAACTGTATTCAGATTTTTTGCACCAGAAACAAGCCCTGTTACCAATGCTTTTACACTTGATTGTGAGCCATTCATTTTCCAGTTGCCAGCTATTAACGTTTTTCTCATCTTCATTCCATTGGTTAATTTTAGTTACTTTTTTTATGACAAGACTAGAAAATCTGCTTCGAATTATTTAAAAAAGAGGATATTTCAAAGCTTTTTTATTTCCATTATAAAGAAAGTTTTTAAGCTGGAAGTGATTATCAAGCATAGTCATAAATAAGCGGCACATATTACCGTTCACTGCATTAAAAATCAAGCAATTAAGGTTTAATTATCAAGTTATCCTTGTCTAACTTCATCCTTCTAATAATAACGAACGACCTGTCATCGATTCTGGCTGAGTTAATCCCATTAATTGCAACACCGTTGGTGCGATATTTTTTAGCCCACCTTCACTAGATATACGCCATTTGTAGGGGTCAATGATCAAGCAAGGAACAGGATATACCGTATGTTGGGTATGTGGTGCTCCGGTAACAGGATCAAGCAATTCATCACAATTTCCATGATCGGAGGTTAGAATAATTGAATAATTATGTTCTAATGCTTTTTTTATCACTCTGGAAACTTCAAGATCTAATGTTTCCACCGCTTTTATAGCGGCTTGACGATTGGCTGTATGCCCTACCATGTCACCGTTAGCATAATTCACCACGATAAAGCCATATTCTTCTTGTTTAATTTTTTTTATCACTTGATCTGAAACTTTTTTAGCACTCATTTCAGGCTGCAAATCATAGGTAGCTACTTTGGGCGAATCTATTAAACAACGATCTTCACCAGGGTATGGATCCCCTTTTCCGCCATTAAAGAAAAAAGTCACATGAGCAAATTTTTCAGTTTCGGCGCAATGCAATTGCTTGATATTCATATTAGCAATGATTTCAGATAAGTTTGTTTCAGGTTTATCAATTTCAAAGGCATAAGGAATGGGGAACCACTCATCGTATTCGGTAAAGCAAGTAACATTGGCCGCTTTGAAGTCACCTCGATCAAAATGCTCAAAATCTTTTTTAAATAAAGCTGATACAATTTGTCTTGGTCTGTCTTTTCTAAAGTTGGTCACAATTACATAATCATCATTAGCAATTGTCTTTCCACCATTAATGATAGTGGGTTTGATAAACTCATCATCTTCACCACGTTCATAAGCATTTTCAATTGCTTCTTCTGCTGAGTTAGCACTATACCCTTCGCCATTGATTAAACATTGCCACGCTTTTTCAATTCTGTCCCAACGATTATCCCTATCCATCGCATAATACCGACCTGATACACTGGCGATACATCCAACTTCTGGCTTTAAAACTCTTTCAAGATGTTTTAAATAGTTTTTAGCAGAACGTGGTGGGCAATCACGGCCATCTGTAATCATATGAAGATAAACATATACGCCTTGGTATTGGCAAAGCTTGATCAATGCTAAAAAATGATTAACATGACTATGTACTCCACCATCAGAAACTAAACCCATAACATGAATCGGTTTTTTCTTCTTTTTCGCTTTGCTTATTGCCTTGATTAATACTTCATTTTTATAAAAACTTCCATCACTGATTGCATTATCAATAATAACTAAGTTCTGGCGCAAAATTGTGCCACAACCCAAGGTTAAATGTCCGACTTCTGAGTTACCCATTTGTCCATCGGGTAAACCACATGCATTACCCGATGCTTGTATGAGTGCATGAGGATTGCTGGCAAAATATTCATCAAAATTGGGGGTGTTTGCTAAAGCAACTGCATTGTTTTTTTTGGAGGGGTTTTCACCATAACCATCGAGTATAATTAATAAAACAGGTTTTCTTGGAACATTACTAATATTTTTCATTGTTTCTTCTTTGCTAAGCTATAATAAATGTTAATTATTTTTAATTGGAGTATAAGCTGCGTTCGTTAATGGAGTAACATTATTGGGTAGGTTACTAATTTTTGCGCTACCTTGCTTTTCAACTTCATCAATACGAACAATTGCGTGCATGGGGATATAACTTTTCTTAACCGTTTCAAACTCTTTGCGTAATTTCTCTTCACTTGGATCAATTACTAGGCTATCTGCACTAGTAAAAACAAAATTTTCTACCCCGATAAAACCAAAAATATCACTTTGAAAAACATTTTTAACAAATACGGTATAAAGTTCACCTTTATTTTGAAATTGTAATTTATACAG
>CAYMMQ010000072.1:1324-6431 GCA_964391585.1 uncultured Ectothiorhodospiraceae bacterium | reverse complement strand
ATTAATTTATGACATTGTGGCTAGATGCTGCTCAAATCTAATCATTAGTTGTTTAAACTGCTGATGTAAGTCCTTATTTTCTGCATCTTTGTGTGCAATAAAGAAAATACCTATTGCTTTGTTTTGATGAAAAAAAGATTTGGCACTAAAGTATTTAAACGGTAACTGCTCTTCGATAACTTTTGTCATTAATAAAGGATGAGCTTGTTTTAACATGGGGTTAAAAAACACGGTTTGTGGTTTTTTCATTAAAAAATAAAAAATATCTTCATTCAATCCTAGTGCAAAGTTAGTATTTAATGTGGGAATTTTACTACTGCCTTTGGAAATTCGAACCGTCAAATTCGCTCGCTCATTATCAGGCAATAATAACAAGACCTGTCTAATCCCTTCAAAAGTACTTAAGTTATTTACCGTCAGGTTAACCAATGTGGGGATATTAATCGCTGATTCCAAGTTTAAAAGTGATTTTCCTTGATTTACTTTTTCTTGAGTTGATCTTTTTTTATTCTCAATGCTTGGTTTAACGATTGTTTTGTCTATAGATGTAGCTTTAGACTTTGCCACAACTGGAGCTTCAATATCAATAACAGGATAATACCTAACTTTTTCTCGTTGAGTGTATAACAAATAAATTGCAGGTAAATGTATTGAATAGGTATCTATACAATTATTAGCAAGCTCCAGGGCTGTTTGATGAAATTCTTTTATTAAGCGTTTTTGGTTATAAGGAAAAAACATTTCGGCATAAACTAAAAATCGGTCCATGTCTTTATAATACCAGCCAAATGAAGCAATACGAGTTAATTTATTGGCTAATTTAATACAACGAATATTTTTTTTCGCCTCATCAAGCACATCCGTTTCTAACGCTTCTAAATAAAGTTCAGGTAAATGTAATACCTCTGATAGTTCACGGCTCAAGTCATTAAAAGTAAAACCAAAAACTAATAACTGGGCATCTTCTTCTTTGTAATCTTGCTTATAAATAAAGTTTTCATATTTTTGAGCATTTAACTCGTCTAGCGACCAAATTAATAATTCGGGTAATTCAGATAGCATCGCCGCTAAGAAAATATCATTGCTATCTCTTTGGCGAAGCAAACGAGCAAGATTTCGAGCTTGGTAGGCACTATGCAAACTGTTGTAGGCGATTTTTTCGATTTTACCGACAACAGGGGGTTTTTTATACTTAGTTAATGGGCTTAATTGTTTAATACAGTTTTCAACATTTACCAAACCCAATAACATCGAAGCATGTTTAGCCGTTTTAATGTTTTTTTCTATCCTAGGAGCAACTTTATCTTTATGATCATTGGCACAGGCTAAAAAATTAACGAGGCACATTGGATCTAAGTAAATCAAATTGGCTAATTCCTCAAAATTAACATTCTGATGTTTTAATTTAGCTTCAATCTGAGATATAGAGGCATCTAAAACAGGGAGTTTTTTTGTTTTTAGCTTGCTAATAAAGGCTGAAATTTTTTCGTGATCTGATTCTGACATACGGGGATTAATCTACCAATGATTCAATGATATTTTGGAAACTATGAAACCGGAATGCGCTAATTTGGTGTTCTTCAATAGCATGAAGTACTGCACAACCGGGTTCATTGTTATGCTGGCAATTTCTGAATTTACATTGTGATGCATACTGTTGAATTTCTTTAAAGCCATTTTCCACATCTGCTTTAGCAAGTTTCCATATACCAAGCTCTCTAATACCCGGTGAGTCTATCAAAAATGCATCTTCAATCTCAAGGGATGTCAAAGAGTATAGTTTTGCAGAACTGGTGGTATGTTTTCCTTTACCACTTGCCAAAGATATATCTCCAATTTTAGCATTTGCGTCTGGGAAAATAATATTTAATAAGGAAGATTTTCCCATACCTGATTGTCCAACAAATATACTATTACTATTGCTTAACTTTTTAATGATCTCATTAATTCCCAAGTGGTTCGGTACACTAGTACAAATAATTTGATAATTTAATTGTTGATATAGTGCAATAATATCATTAAGTTCCTCATGATAGTTCGTTAATAAGTCCATCTTATTAAAAATAATGATCGGTATTATACCATTACGTTCACATACGATTAAATAGCGGTCGATCAAGCGAATATTGAGCATTTTATGCACATTATGCTGAATTTGCATATTCGGTGATGACACAATAAATGCTTGATCAATATTTGCTGCAATCGGTTTTTCTTTACCTTGAAAGTCTGGGCGGGATAATAAAGTTTTTCTAGGGCATAACGCAATAATTATTCCTTGATAGTCTTCTTCATTAACCGTTAATTTTGCCGTTATTTTTTGCCAGCGGATCACATCCCCTACCACTAATTCTCCAATATTTTGCCGATAAGTACAGCGATATCTGTTCTTTGAGTTTAATTCTTGTACGATAAGACTCTGTCCATAATTTTGCACCACACGCCCATCGAAAACTTGCTCACTATCTATTTGGTAATTTTCTGTGATAGAGCTGTTTTTTTTGTCAAAGCGAGAGGCTCGTTCCTGTTGAATCTTTTCAATCCGCCACTGCTGATGTTTGCTGAGCTTTCTTTTTGCCATGGTTGCGTCTATAATAACCTAGTAAAATAGTAAGGAATTAAATAGCTATTAAAAATCATAAGGTGTATGATCACATCATACACTAAATAACAATTTTTTTGACTGTTTCTTACCCGTAAAATTAATTGTTCACCAGTTAAGGAGTAAAAAATGAATACCATGGAATTGATTAATATTGTTGTACGTTGGGGGCATTTATTATTTGGCATTGCTTGGATTGGAATTTTATATTATTTTAACTTTATCCAAGGTGGTTATTTTAAATCCGCATCACCCGAAGGTTTAGCTGATGCCAAAGCAAAATTGGCACCGAATGCTTTATGGTGGTTTCGTTGGGCAGCTTTATTTACCTTTGTTACTGGAATAATTTTATTGGTTGGGGTGATCCAGCTTAACCTAATTAATGGTTATATTATTATGGCGGCAACTTTAGGGACTATAATGTTTTTAAATGTTTGGTTAGTCATCTGGCCTAATCAAAAAATTGTTTTGGGCATTGATGGTGAACAAGGTGATGCGGCTGCTGCAGGTGCGAAAGCGTTGCTTGCTTCACGGACCAATGTGCTTTTCTCTGGCCCCATGGCGTTTGGAATGTTAGCTGGACCTCATTATGGTGGTTATGGACAAGAAATGTGTATTGGTTTATATATTTCACTTGCGATCATTGTCCTTTTAGAACTTAATGCTATTAAAGGTAAACTAGGTCCTATGGCCAGTGTAAAAGGAGTCATTCATAGTAGTCTTGGCTTAACATTAGTGTTGGTGTTGTTATTGAACTTTTATCCCGATCATCATAAAGATAAAAATACTATAACTGAACCATCAAACCTGGAACAAACTTCCACAGTTATACCAAGCAATAAATAGTATTTTGGGGGTAGAATCTCACTACCCCACTTTTAATATTTAACTCCAATGAATCCTATTCAACTCAGTTTGTTTTCCAGTCGTATCAATGCTATTTGTGAAGAAATGGGCGAAATACTACGGCTTTCTTCTTTTTCTCCCAATATTAAAGACCGCTTGGATTTTTCCTGTGCAATTTTTGACGCTAATGGTGAGTTATGCGCCCAAGCTGCACATATTCCTGTTCACTTAGGCAGTATGGCTTATGCGATGAAGGATGTGGTGAAAGATGTTGATTGGCAAGATGGTGATATGCTGGTGTTTAATGATCCTTTTAAGGGCGGAACCCACCTACCTGATGTCACTATAGTTGCTCCAGTTTTTTTTCAAGAGAAACTTTGTGCATTTATAAGCAATCGTGCACACCATGCTGATATTGGTGCTAAAACTGCTGGATCTATGCCGTTAACCACTAAGCTAGAAGAAGAAGGTTTATTAATTACTGCAAGCAAAATTGTAAAAAAATACCAACTGGATGAGGAGGTTTTTTCTCATATTTTAAACCATATGAGCTGCCCTACTACCTCTAAAGGTGATTTTTTCGCTCAAATCAGTGCTAATAAAACGGCTTTAACTCGCTTAAACAGCTTGATATCAAGCTTAGGCTTAAAACAATTTAAAACAGCTTTAATCGCTTTAAATAATTATGCTGAACGTATTTCCCAGCAAATATTTTTAACAATTCCAGATGGTGAATATTTCTTTAGTGACTATTTAGAAGATGATGGTTTTAGTGAAAAACCATTAAAAATTCAACTGAAGCTGCTTGTAAAGCATGATAAGGTTGTGCTTGATTTTAGCGGTAGCGCTAAACAAACTCAAGGAAATTTAAACTGTCCTTTTGCGGTGACTGCTGCTGCAGTTTATTATGTATTTCGTTGTTTAATGCCGGCAAATACACCTGCATGCTCAGGCACTTTTCGTCAAATCTATATCACCACTGATCCAAATAGCTTAATTAATGCACAATATCCTGCAGCGGTTGCAGCGGGTAATGTTGAAACCAGTAGTCGGATTGTTGATGTTATTTTAGGTGCTTTAAGCCAAGCTATTGCTGATAAAATACCTGCTGCTAGTTATGGCGGTATGAATAATGTTGCCATGGGGAATAATGACTCTAGGCAGCAGCAAGCATGGAATTATTATGAAACCATTGCTGGCGGACATGGAGCAAGTGCAATAGCCGATGGTTTGTCAGCACAACAAGCACATATGACCAATACCTTAAATACCCCTATTGAATCTTTAGAAACTCATTATCCTCTGCGTTTAGTGCATTATGGTTTACATAACAACAATACCGGTATTGGAGAACATAATGGTGGTGATGGTATTATCCGTTGTTTTGAATTTTTGCAAGATAGCCAAGTGACCTTATTAACCGAGCGTAGAAAACTTAGTCCTTGGGGATTAAATGGAGCTGGGGATGGTATTCATGGTGAAAACTTACTGGATGACCAGGTATTACCTAGTAAAATACAGCTGTATGTCAAACAAGGTCAGCGTTTAACCATTAAAACACCAGGCGGTGGTGGATGGGTTCCTCCCCCAACTCTTTCATAAAGAGGATACAAACGTAACGATATTATTCCTCTCTTTCATAGGTAGGATGCAAACGTA
>CAYMMQ010000072.1:0-1224 GCA_964391585.1 uncultured Ectothiorhodospiraceae bacterium | reverse complement strand
GCAAACGTAACGATAAAAAGTTCCCCTATTTCGTAAAGAGAATGCAAACGTACGATAAAGTTCCCCTCTTTCGTAAAGAGGGGTTAGGGGAGATTTTTATAAAAGATAATCGTGTAAAATATTTAACAAAAAGAGAATAACCATGTGTGGGATCTGCGGAATTTATCAGTTTAATAATACCCCAGTAGAAAAAAGCAAAATAAAAGCTATGCTAACGACTTTAACAGCTCGCGGCCCTGATTTTGAAGATGATTATTATCAAAAGCATATCGGTTTAGGTCATCGAAGATTAGCTGTGATCGATTTGTCGGATAAGGCCAATCAACCAATGACAGATCAACAACTTGGGCTTAGCATAGTTTTTAATGGGGCTATATATAATTACCCTCAATTAAGAAAGCAATTACAGGATAAAGGTTATACTTTTTTCAGTCATGGTGATACCGAAGTCATCCTTAAAGCCTATAAAGAATGGGGAGAGGATTGTGTCAATTACCTTGATGGTATGTTTGCTTTTGCTATCTGGGATATTTCGCAACAGCAACTCTTTTTAGCCCGTGACCGCCTTGGGATTAAACCATTATATTATTCGACCAATCATAATCGATTTGCTTTTGCATCAAATATGCAGGCCTTATTAACACTTGATGATGTTGATAAAAATATTGATGCGGTCGGATTACATTTTCAATTTAGTCTACATGCAGTGATCCCTGCCCCTAATACTATTTTACAAGGAATTAAAAAACTAAAACCCGGTAGTTCAATTTTGATCAAATCCGATCATAGCCTAAAAGAAAAGCAATATTGGAGCTTGCCTTATGAAACCAGTGCTGACAAATCCACATGGCAAGAGCAGCAATGGACTGATGCAATAGAAGAAAAGTTGGAGCAGGCGATAAAAAAACGTATGGATATTGCCGATGTTCCTGTGGGAGTATTGTTATCAGGTGGGCTTGATTCCAGTTTATTAGTGGCCTTATTAGCTCAACATGGTGCTAAGGATTTGCGTACATTTTCCATTGGTTTTAGTGATATTGGTGAGGAAAGAGGCAGTGAGTTTGAGTTTTCAGATCAAATTGTTGATCGTTATCAAACGCAACATCAAAAAATTATTATCCCTAATCAGCACGTATTAAATCGCTTGCCTGAAGCTATTACCAATATGTCTGAACCGATGGTTGGGCAAGATGCTGTGGCATTTTATTTATTATCCGAGCAAGT
>CAYMMQ010000071.1:8387-11523 GCA_964391585.1 uncultured Ectothiorhodospiraceae bacterium | reverse complement strand
AAAAATGAATGCTTTATTTTGAACATAGAGGGATTTAATTACTTAAAATAGGAATGTAGAGAGTTATCATTGATTTACGTTTATATTTTACTTGTTAGTTGCTTTCTTTGCTTTAGCTTTTGCTTTTTTAGCTGCTACCTTTTTAGCTTTTGCTTTTTTAGCTTTTGCTTTTTTAGCTTTTGCTTTTTTAGCTTTTGCTTTTTTAGCTGTTGCCTTTTTAGTTGCTGCTTTTTTAGCAGTAGTCTTATTTGCCTTAGCTTTTGCCTTTGCTTTAGCAGTAGTTGCTTTTTTACCTGCCTTATTACGGCAATACCCCTTAACTGATACACCTGTTTTGGTCTTATAAGCAGATATCCAAGAGCAAGTTGAAGCACTGGAGCAACTTGTTTTCTTCATTCCTTTACATTCTTTAGCGGATACTAGGTTCGTTAAAGTAAATACTAAGAAAGTAATTATTGTGATTAATTTAAGTGATTTTAACATGTGGTTAAACTCCATAAGTTAAGTTAAATGAGTGGTTCAAGTATAGCTAATGTGTCAGAATGGGTAAATATTAACATTACAAAGCATGTATTGCACGTTTATCACAAGCTAAGGCTGCTTCGTGGACAGCCTCTGATAAGGTGGGATGAGCAAAAATAATACGCGCTAAATCTTCAGTGCTTGCTTCAAACTCCATGGCAATAACCGCTTGAGCAATTAATTCAGAAGCATGCTCTCCAATAATATGTACCCCTAAAATTCGATCAGTTTTATTATCACTGAGCATTTTTACTTGACCTACAGCGATGCCACTTGCAGTCGCTCGGCCATTGGCACTAAAGGGGAATACACCTACCTTGTAATCAATCCCTTGTGATTTAAGCGTTTGTTCCGTTTTACCAACCCAAGCAATTTCAGGTGAGGTATAAATAACCGATGGAATACAGTCTAAATTAATAGCTGCTTCTACTTGGTTTAATGCAATATTTTCAGCAACTGCAATACCTTCTTCAGAACCTTTGTGCGCCAACATGGGGCCTCTTACCGCATCACCAATGGCATAAATATTAGGAATGTTGCAGCGACAATATGCATCAACATCAATAAAACCACACTCATCCAAGTTAAGATCAACGCCAGAGCTAAAAAGTTGTTTGGTATTTGGAGTACGGCCAACAGCCACTAATAATTTATCAACCAGAAGTGATTTTTCTTTACCTTTTTCTTCATATGAAATTTCAACCTGTTTTTTACCATCCTTTTCAATAATCTTGCTAGAAATAACTCTAGCGCCGAGCTTTATCGAAAAATTACTGGATTTAAACTGTCTAAAGGCAATTTTGCTGATAGCACTGTCTGCCATTGATAAAAATTCATCTTGTGCCTCTAATAAGGTAACTTTGGAGCCTAAACGACTCCAGACACTACCAAGCTCAAGTCCAATAACGCCTGCACCAATAATCGCAAATGTTTCAGGTACTTTATCAAAAGATAAAGCACCCGTAGAGTCCACGATACTATCATTGTCGATTTTGGCAACAGGAATATGCAAAGCACTTGAGCCTGGGGCAAGAATAATATGTGTTCCTTTAAGGTGTAGCTTAGGTTCCTTATCTAAATGTGTTTGTAAAACAGCAACGGTATCATTGCTAATTAATTGTCCAACCCCCTGAATAAGTTTAACCTTATTGGCTGCTAATAATTGATTAATTCCTTTGGTTAGTTTATTGACCACATTTTTTTTATGCGCCATCATGGTGGGTATATCAATACGGTGATCTTCAACCATAATGCCGTGTTTTTTAAACTCATGTTGCAGGTTTTGGTAATGTTCTGAAGATTCCAAAAGCGCTTTAGAAGGAATGCATCCCACATTTAGACAAGTACCACCAGCACGGAACTCATTTTTTTCATTGACCCATTTATCGACACAAGCTGTTTTGAGTCCAAGTTGACTACAACGAATGGCTGCAACATAACCTGCTGGTCCTACTCCAATAACAACTACATCGAACTGCTCGGTTTTAATGGATGAATCTGGCATGGATGAATCTGGCATGGTCATACTCCTTTATAAAGAAAAAATAAAAGGTGAACTAAACCTCAATTAATAAACTCACGGGATCTTCGATTTTAGCTTTGATAGCAACTAAAAACTGTACCGCATCACTACCATCGATAATTCGGTGATCATACGATAAGGCAAGATTCATCATCGGGCGGATAACAATTTCATCTTTACCATTAATGGTTTCAACAATAGGGCGTTTTTGAATTTTATGTAAACCTAAAATAGCACTTTGTGGTGGGTTGATAATTGGAGTAGAAAGTAAAGATCCAAAAACCCCACCATTGGTAATGGTAAAAGTACCTCCCATAATATCCTCCAGATCAATCGAGCCGTCACGGGATTTTTGCGCATAATCCAGAATGCTTTTTTCAACTTCAGCAAAATGCATGACGTCACAATC
Source organism: uncultured Ectothiorhodospiraceae bacterium (assembly GCA_964391585.1). Taxonomy (GTDB): domain Bacteria; phylum Pseudomonadota; class Gammaproteobacteria; order GRL18; family GRL18; genus JADGAU01. Next base: position 9,070 of record CAYMMQ010000071.1, on the reverse strand, counting down.
TCGAAGTACAGGAACCACTAGGCCACGTTTTGAGCCTACTGCAATGCCAATATCAATAAAGTTATGATAGACAATATCATTATTTTCTATTGATGCATTAATAATGGGAAACTGTTTTAAGGCAGCGGCAACTGCTTTAATAAAAAACGACATAAAACCTAATTTGACATCATGGCGTTTTAAAAATGCTTCGCCATGTTGAGATCGTAAGTTCATTACCGCACTCATATCAGCTTCATTAAAGGTTGTTAACATGGCGGTTGATTGTTGTGACTCAAGAAGGCGCTCGGCAATTTTTGCTCTTAAGCGGCTCATGGGCACACGGCGAGTGCGCTGATCAGTTGAGGCATTTGCGGTTTGCTGAATATTTTGCTGAATGTTTTGTTGGACATTTTTTTCAAGTTTTGTTTCTTCAGAGATGGTTTTGCTTACTGGGTGTTCCTTCTCACTGGCTGTTTTTATTTTTTGTTGTTCTAAATAATTTAAAATATCACTTTTCAGTAATTGCCCTTTATTTCCCGTAGCTGTGATTTGTTCAGCATCTAATTGGTTTTGCTCTAATAAGTGGCGCACAGCAGGGCTTAATTTACTTTTTTCAGAAACGGGTTTTGAGCTGTGAATGTTGCTGATAATCTCTTCTTCAAGTATTGAGCTAGTTGCTTCTAAAGCATCACTTTTACTTT
>CAYMMQ010000071.1:0-8287 GCA_964391585.1 uncultured Ectothiorhodospiraceae bacterium | reverse complement strand
CACTTTGAGGGCTAACACTTTGAGGGCTAAAAGTGGCTAAAACCTGATTGCTGGTCACAATAGTACCATTAGCTGCGATAATTTCTGTTAATATGCCATCACAAGGGGAGGGGATTTCTAATAGGATCTTATCCGTTTCAATATCTACTACTTTTTCATTTCTTTTTACCATATCTCCAGGCTGCTTTAACCATTCCACCACAGTTCCATCAGAAACGGATTCGGGTAAGTTCGAAAGTTTTAATTCTATAGTCATAATTAGAGATCCTTAAATGCCTTTTCCAGAAATTCTTCTTGTTGCTGAATATGTAGTTTAAATGAACCTACAGCAGGAGCTGCAGAATATTTTCGTCCCACATAGCTAAGTGTTAATGGATGAGTAAATGCTTTTGGAATATGGCGTTGACAATAAGTCCAAGCGCCTTGATTTTTAGGTTCTTCTTGACACCAAAAAATTTCACTTACTTGCGAGTAGTTGTTTAATAAGTCAGTTAATTGTTGTAAAGGGAATGGGTATAATTGTTCGATACGAATAATGGCTACATTATCCTTTTGCAATGCCTCACGTTTAGCGATCAGATCAAAGTAAACTTTTCCTGTACATAAGATAATTCGTTTTAAATTTTTATTATCAGTATAGTCTTCATCATTAATCACCGTATTAAACTGTCCCTGACAAAGTTCTTCTAGGGTGGAAATAGATTTTTTATGCCGTAATAATGATTTAGGCATGATGGTAATTAATGGTTTTCGATAAGGTCTAAGCACTTGTCTTCGCAACAAATGAAACAGTTGTGCCGGTGTGCTTGGGATACAAACTTGCATATTATTATCTGCACACAATTGCAAGTAACGCTCTAAACGTGCCGAGGAATGCTCCGCACCTTGACCTTCATAACCATGGGGTAAAAACATCACTAAACCACATAAGCGCTGCCACTTTTCTTCACCTGAAGAAATAAATTGATCGATGACCACCTGTGCGCCATTAGCAAAGTCACCAAACTGCGCCTCCCATATAACTAAAGATTTCGGCGCTGCAGATGCATAACCGTATTCATAAGCTAACACCGCCTCTTCGGATAATAGGGAGTCTATCACTAAAAAGTTAGGTTGATCGGGAGCAATATTTTGTAAAGGAATATAGCGTTTTCCATTTTTTTGATTATGTAGCACACTATGGCGATGAAAAAATGTGCCCCGGCCAGCATCTTGACCGGAAAGGCGAATTTCAAAACCCTGATCCAATATAGAGGCATAAGCTAGAATTTCAGCACCACCCCAATTAAAGGACAAGGCTCCAACGGCCATTTTTTTTCTATCTTCAATAATTTTTTCTACTCGAGGATGAAGCGCAAAACTTTCAGGTAGTCGTTGTAGTTTTTCTGCTAAATGTCGTAACTTTTGTACCGCAATAGTGGTATCTATATCTTGTTGCCATTGTTGATGAAAATAAGGTTGCCAATCAACAATATACTTACTTTTTTCAGATTGTAATAATTCTTTTTGATTGACAATGATGTTTTTTGAAACGACTTGACCACTTTCTAAAGTATCTAGGTAAGCTTGCTCCATGCTTTCAATGGTTGTTGCAGAGCTGATTTTTTGTTGCGTCAATGACTGGGCATAACTACTGGTAACACTGATATGCTCGCGGATTTTTTTATACATCATGGGCTGGGTGCAAGCTGGTTCATCCGCCTCGTTATGACCATGACGGCGATAACATACAATATCTATCACCACATCTTTGTGAAATTGTTGTCGGTAACTCATGGCTAATTGGGTGACAAATACCACGGCTTCAGGATCATCGCCATTCACATGAAAAATAGGAGCTTGCACCATTTTTGCAACATCGGTGCAATATAAAGTCGAGCGTGTATCTAAGGCATTACTGGTGGTAAAGCCGATTTGATTATTGATAATAATATGTACCGTGCCACCTGTGGTAAACCCGCGGGACTGGGACATTTGAAGTGTTTCCATCACCACGCCTTGACCTGCAAATGCAGAGTCACCATGAATAATCACCGGCATAACTTGTTTGGCATGTCTGTCAGCATATCTTTGCTGTCTAGCACGAACTGAACCATGAACTACTGGACTTACAATTTCTAAATGAGAAGGGTTAAAGGCAAGCACTAAGTGTAAATTACCACCTGGTGTATAAATATCAGAAGCATAACCTTTGTGATACTTGACATCTCCAGCAGCAATATGTTCTTGATCTTGTGGAATATTCCCTTCAAATTCATTAAATAAGTCGGTAGGGGATTTACCTAAAATATTAATTAATACATTCAAACGACCTCGGTGTGCCATGCCGATAACCATTTCTTTAATGCCATTTATTCCTGCATGGTTGAGCAATTGATCTAATGCGGGGATCAATACTTCGGCACCTTCTAAGGAAAAACGTTTTTGTCCAACGTATTTATTGTGTAAATATTTTTCTAAACTTTCTGCGGCAATTAAACGTTCAAGGATACTAATTTTGGTTGTTTTACTTGGTACCGGGCGAGTTGTTTCTATGCGTTGTTGGATCCAGCGCTTTTGCACAGTATCGGTGATATGCATATATTCACAACCAATATTTTCGGTATAACTGCGACGAATAATGGTAAGAATATCTTTTAAAGGTAAGCGATCTGCGCCAGATAAAGAGCCAGTATCAAATACAGTGTCCAAATCGTTATAATTTAAGTCATAAGATGCTGGCTCTAAATCATCAATGGTTAACAAAGATCGTTCTGCAATAGGGTTTAAGCTGGCAAATTGATGGCCTCGAACGCGATAGGCATTGATTAAGCGTAATACAGCACTTTGTTTTCTGTTTGCGTATTCATCGCTAGTTGAGAGTATAAAATTTGATTGGTTAAGTGGATTTTTTAAAGCATGTTTCTTTTCTGTAAACCCATCAATGGTGGTGTCTTTTAAAGCTCGCTGGTTTATTTGAGCAAAATAACTTTGCCACTTGCTGGAAACATTGTTAGGATCAACGCAGTAGAGATCATATAAACTTTCGATATATGCAGCGTTTTCTCCAAAAAGGGAAGAGTTTTTTAACCAGTCACTAATATTTCGTTTCATAAGTCTCTTTGCTGATGATTTTTTTTAATTTTACCCTAATCACTGAATAAGTCTATAATTAGATGAAGATTAATTATTGGCTTTTAATATAGCAAAAATATCTTACATCAATTTAAATAAGGAAAACTAATCATGTCAGGTTCTTTCACCCAAGTCACTCATGAATCATGGTTTACTCGTTTAGGTGGTTCAATCAAAGGAATTCTTTTTGGTTTATTATTATTTTTAGTTGCGTTTCCTTTATTGTTTTGGAATGAAGGTCGAGCTATTAAAACGGAAAAAAGTTTAGAAGAGGGAGCCGCATCAGTTATTAGTATTAATGCTCAGTCACTGGATAAAACAAATGAGTCAAAGTTAGTCCATTTGAGCGGTTTAGCAACAACCGATGATATCTTAAAAGATGCAGAGTTTAATGTTGCCAGTAATGCCATTGGATTATCACGAGAAGTATTGGTTTATCAGTGGCAGGAACAAAAAGAAAGTTCAACCGAAAAAGAATTAGGAGGGGGAACTACAACTACAACGAAATATAGCTATACTAAAAATTGGTCATCGGTACTGATATCATCCTCTTCTTTTGCCAAACCACAAGGTCATGAAAATCCGCAGAGTAAGCGTTTTGATAATAAACAATGGTATGCACAACAAGTCACATTGGGGGATTATCTGTTAAGTTCTCCTCTGGTACAAATGATTAACGGCTATGAAAAGCTGTTATTAAACGAAACAAATTTAGCTAATTTTAATCCATCAGTAGCGACAAGTTATCAAGGGGAAATTTTTTTTGGTAATCCAGAGTCTCCTAAAATAGGTGATACCCGAGTTATCTATAAACAAATAAAACCTCAAGTGGTGAGTATTATTGCGAAACAAGTGGCGAATAGTTTTGCACCATATACCACATCAGTGGGACGCAGCATTGAATTATTGGTGTTAGGACAAACTTCGGCTGAGCAAATGTTTGCTGATGAAATTTCTAAAAATACCATGATGACTTGGATCTTACGAGCTGTTGGATTTTTTATGATGATGATGGGCTTGTCAATGTGTTTAAAACCATTGTCGGTGCTTGCTGATGTCGTACCGTTTATTGGTAATCTGATTGGAATGGGCACGGGGTTGATTGCTGGAGTATTGGCTTTTTGCTTTGCTATTATCACTATTGCCGTTGCCTGGTTTTTTTATCGTCCCATATTAACCTTATCCCTAGTTGCTATTGTTGCTATGGTGATTTATCTGCTTAAAAATAAAATGAACAAACAACAAGGCGTTTCATCTTCAGACGGTGTATCACAAGCTAATCCAGAAATAGTTAACTCTCGATCTTCATCTGTCCCGCCGACATCACCTCCGACAGCACCTCCGCCAGCACCTAAAGTTTAAAAAATTAAATTGGATTTAATCAGTAACTTAGTGTTGAAATGTGATATTGATGTTTAAAAAGAGAACAATATCACTAAAGTTTTTATGATTATGAGCGATAAACTTTAAAATATCAAAATTCTTGGAAATCAAGAAAATAACTAATGAGTCGAAAAAACTGATTAGGAATTAAACTGTGAGGGAAATTATGAAAACTGTATCGTTAAGAATTCAAATTATGAGCTTGATTATTATCGCCTTGCTCACATTAGGAGCGCTGGTGACTTATACCTCAGTGTCTCAAAGTGTGCAGAGTTTAGAAGATGAGAAATATCATGCCTTAACTTCGGTTAGAAATATTAAGCAGCATATGATTGAAACATTTTTTGAAGAGCGAGGTAGTGATATTGATGTCTTATCAAAATCCAAAGATATTCAACTATTAACTAAAAGTTTGTACCTCACAGGAGAATCCGTTAAGGTTGATAAAAAAGGCTTATTCCCTGTGGAACATGAGATAGTTAAAGCAGCTACAACCCCATATGAAAACTTTCTCCATCACTACATCGAAAAATATGGTTATTATGATGCATTTATTATTAATATGAATGGTCAAGTGATGTACTCTGTTGCAAAAGAGTCCGACTTAGGTGCTAACTTAAAAAGTGGTCCGTTAAAAGAGAGTGGACTGGCAGAGGTCTGGCAAAATACCTTAGCAAATAATCGTATCTCATATGTAGATATGAAACCTTATGCGCCGAGTAATAATGAGCCTGCGATGTTTATTGGTAAAGCTATCGAAATTGATGGTGTTAATATGGGAGTTTTGGTTTTTCAAATTTCGGACAAGCCGATTAACGATATTTTACATCACCGAGATGGTTATGGAGAAACACAGGAAGATTATTTGGTTGGTCCTAATCACTTGATGCGTAGTGATAGTTACTTAGATCCCACTCATCATTCTTTAAAAGCTTCGTATGCCAATCCGACTTTAGGTTCGGTAGATACCGAAGCAACAAGAAATGCTTTTGAAGGCCAAACAGATACTAAGATTGTTATCGATTATAATGGTAATCCGGTATTATCTGCCTATAGTTCCGTTAAGGTTGGGGAAGATTTCACTTGGGCCATTTTATCAGAAATAGATGAAGCGGAAATATTACAAAAGCCTAAAGAAATGAGAAATAGTATTATTTCTGAAGTGCTGATTATTAATGTATTAATTATTATTGTTTCTATGTTTATTATTCAGCGTTCTTTATTAAACCCTATTACAAGGTTTCAAAATCAATTGGTGGAAATTGGCAAACAAAAGGATTTAACTCGTAACTTAGATACTGAAGTTCCGGCAGAAATAAAAGCAATGGCAGAAAGTGTAAATGGCTTATTAGCTGCATTAATGATGTTATTAAATGATGCCAAACAATCTTCAACCGAAAACGCATCGGTTGCCCATGAATTATCAACCAGCTCATTAGGTGTGGGTAATAATGTGGAGAAATCAGTCGTTATTGTTAATGACTGTAGTGAACATTCTGATAAAATTAAAACCGAAATATCAATTGCTATTGATGAAGCACAACAAAGTAAAGATGATATTTTGTCAGCAAATAATTCTTTGTCAGATGCAAGAGACTCTATTGTTAATTTAACCCATCGAGTTAAAAATACGGCTTCTGTAGAGGTTGAATTAGCGAAAAACATGCTTGAACTGTCAAAAGATGCATCTGAAGTTCAGTCGGTGTTAAATGTCATTGCGAATATTGCTGAACAAACGAATCTATTAGCGTTAAATGCAGCAATTGAAGCGGCACGAGCGGGTGAACATGGTCGAGGGTTTGCTGTAGTGGCAGATGAGGTAAGAAACTTAGCTCGACATACGCAGGAGAGTCTGGAAGAAATTAATACCACCATTAATGAAATTATTAAGGGCGTAGAAAACTCGAGTAATAGTATTAATGTCAATGCTGAAGAAATTCAGGAATTGGCGAATGTTGCTCAGGATGTTGATGATAAAATCAACAAAACCGTTAATGTGGTTAATAATGCAACCCATGCTACTGATAAAACGGTTGACGACTTTGAAAAAACAGGTGAAAATATAGCAAAAATTGTGGAAAGAATTAAGGAAATTAATGGTATTTCCTCTAATAACGCTCGCAGTGTAGAAGAAATTGCATCAGCCGCAGAGCATTTAAATAGCATGACAGAAAAGCTTAATGCTCAATTAGAAACCTTTATTACGGCGTAAATATTCTATCATATCATCTCAACGCGTTATCCTAATAGGAGCATCAACAGGCGGGCCTGGGCATATCAAAAAGATATTACAGGCTTTGCCCGTTAATTTTAATGCTTCCATTATTATTGCTCAACATATGGGCAATGATTATATCCCCAGCTTTGTTAAACAACTCAGTAGCAATTGTGCTTTGCCTATATCGGCTATTTCAAGCAAGACAAAGGTTGAGTTATCGCAAATTTATATTTGCTCTCAATTAAGTTCACTAGCAATAGATGCTCAACAATTATATATTTCTCAACAACAAAGGAACCAGGAGGGCTATAATCCGGATATTAATTACCTATTTACTTCTATGGCAAAAATTTCCAGCCAATTAAATGTAATGGCTGTCATTTTAACGGGTATTGGTGATGATGGGGTTTCAGGTTGTCAGTTATTAGCTGAAAATAACGTTTATTGTATCGCCGAAAGTGCGCAAACGGCTATTGTTGATGGCATGCCGATGCAAGCAAGAAATCAGGTTAAAGATATTCATGTATTCACACTGGATGAGATTATAACTAAAATTCAATTATTTGCTAATTAAGTTTTAAAAGGTCAAGCAATGTTCAATTTTTTTAAAAAAAACAAACAGCAAAATACAGCTCATACGGAGCAGAAAAAAAGCATCAGCACTGATTATACTGATACCAGTGCAATTGCTGATTTTTTTAAACATGAAACTGGGGTTAACTTTGATAATCAGCAATCGATCTTAAAAAGTAAACTAAGCAGTTTTTGTATTATTCGTCAAATTCCCAGTTTTCAGCAATGTTTAGCCGAAGTAAAATCAAATTTTTCTCTTAAGCAAGAATTGATTAATTATCTGACCACCAATGAAAGCTTTTTTTATCGTGAATTTGGTCAAATTGAAAGCTTTGTCGCAGAAGCTAAGAAAAAATTATCAAGTGACAAGCAGAAAATTGATATTTTATGTGCACCATGTGCTACTGGCGAAGAAGTGTATAGTATTGTGATAGCGTTGTTTGAAGCAGGTGTTAGAGCTGAACAGTTTGATGTTGTTGGCATAGATATTAATACCCAAGCGCTGGGATTGGCAAAAGAAGGTATTTATAAAGCTAGAAGTGTTAGTAAAATCCCCCCTGAAACAGTAGTAAAATATTTTAGTGAACAAGATAATAATTATGTCTTATCTTCAAGAGTGAAACAAAAAGTACAATTTTATTGCGAAAATATTTTTAATCCGAGCTTTTCTCGCCTGGGCAAGTTTGATTATATTTTTTCACGTAATATGCTGATTTATTTTGATCTACAAACCAAAGATAAAGCCAAAGCTGTTTTTAATGCTTTATTAAAGGATCAAACTAATGCTGTATATTATGGACATGCAGACTTATATTAATCAATATTCATAGGTTAGTTCTTAAGATAAATATTGCTCGAAACTGTTCCCCTCTTTAGCAAAGAGGGGTTAGGGGAGATTTGTTCTTTTAAATAAAATGCTGTCAGATCAAGCATTTAATAACGAGATAAAATCCCCCTCAATCCCCCTTTTTCTACCAAGAGTAGGCGCTTTTAGGCGAG
>CAYMMQ010000070.1:0-11585 GCA_964391585.1 uncultured Ectothiorhodospiraceae bacterium | reverse complement strand
TCACCATCTAAGAAATACGGGAATAATATAAACTCATGCTCAATTTTGAACTCTTGTATTGAGTTTAAAGGGAATTTTTGAACGCCCCCCGTTTCTATAATACCCCCGTCACTTATATCTTGAATGAATGTTACTTGTTGGTTTCCAGTTTGAGAACCTAGAATTGTATCGTCCCACGTTGATACTATTGGAGTGGGTGAAGATGTCCTAATACCATCCGCTTTATAGGCTAGTGTTGTTTGGTCCAACGAGCTTATAAAATTTGTATTTGCTTGGTTGTCAATAAAGTTAAATTTATACTTCAACCCTTCGAGAGGTGTTAAGCCTCGCAAGAAATCCACATCCGTAAGACCATGTTGACCGTTAGGAAGCAATACGCTATCTGTAACCATCTCAAGCCCATCAGAGGAAATACTAACTATATTAAATGTCGTACTACCTCCGCTTACTCTTACCTGAGAGTAAGCCGCTGAGTCGCCTACACTAAACCCCTCTTGAAAAAAAGAACCACTGGATAATGTTATAGTATTTGAATTTGTGATCTGATAATTCGACAACCCCATGCGCCAAGATACCTGTACGGTTAACTCGGCTTTTAATTTCTCCCCAAAGTTGCCTTTTAAGTGATTACCAAAATCACCAGAGTTGAGCGCGAAATTTGAGCCATTCTTTAGCTCACTGAAATACTTACTGTCCGTTACTGTTATCTTGACGCTCATCTTGTTCCATTTTTTCTTTCATTTCAAGCAGCTCTTTTTGTATAGCCATAACCCCCTGCAAATTACCAGCTTTCATGTGTGAATGTAGTATGTCGATTTTATCCATAACGGGTTTAGCCTCTGGCATGCTTGAAATTTGTTGCATATTTTTATCGAGACTATTTTGCATATTTTCAAGGGTTTTTATCATATCCTTACCTTGCTTTGCAAAATCTTCAAAATCTATCATCCTTCAACTTTTGTTTGCTCTAAATTTTTGGTATATGTGCTTTGAATCCACCATTCCGCTTGTGCGGTATCTTCGCTGATCGACCACTCAAGGTTTGTGAACTTCCCCACCTCGCCCTGTGCGGTGGTAAAATACGAATTTTTTATCAATTTTTGAAAGTCGCTAAACCTAAAGGGTATACGTTCAGAAAATAGAGCGCGTTGTTTTGTGAATCCATTATCAACAAATGACTTTTCAGAATGGTATCTGTCCCAAAGTGCTTTGGCACTCAATCTATCGCGGTGATCTTTTGGTATCCTGTAACCTTTAGCTGTATTCTTTAAGTATAACAATTTAGGCACATTCCACTGATAATCTGACATTTTTAGAAGTCCTGTGCGTAGCTTTATGCCGCTTGTAAAATCTTTATTACTTCCAAATAAATTGACCGCCTCCTCTGCAAATTCTGCTACTGCTAAAACAGCATTCTCAACAATATTCAATTTCCCCTTGCGCGTACCTAACGATACAGGCAAAGCAATTTCATCAAGCCCACGAATTGTAACCTTTCTTTGATCTTCAATCCTTTCGGGCCTTGTTATGACCTCGTAATTAGTACCCTTAAAATTGTCAATTGTCCACTTATCAGATATGTCAGTTTGAAATTTCACAAAAACATTAGCGCTCAACTCATCAGTGTTGTATCTCTTTGAATTTATACGAACATCAGGCATTGTATAAGTTGCTTGCTTAATCCACCAAGGATCGCTGAGAGTTCGTAAGTGCACAACGTTGTCAACTATTGCAATCCTTGCATTGAATGCCCTTAGAGCTAACTGTATGGACTCCGTGACAGAGTACCCAAAATCTTGCGGGTTGGGTATGCCTTTATTTATTACTTTTGGTTCCTTTTGTAATTTATCAGTTATAGATTGGACAACACCATTAGGCTTTGAGGGCATGTAATAAAAGTCTTTCATGTCAGAAATTGGACTTTCAAAACCATATCCAAAGAAATTAACAGCATTGCCTATCATATTATACAATGATATTGCTTTATTTTTTCTTTTAAGGCTTATAACTGAGTTAATTAGCTGCTGCATTAAGTCAACAACTTGCAATATCATAACCACGATATAAGCTAACCTTATTATAACGCTAACAGCAAACCATATTGCCGCTATAATTGGTCCAGTAATCCCCGTGCCAGTGTATGCGACTCCTCCATTTATTTGATCAGCAAGCTCCTTTATTGCTTGCTGTATCTCCTTAATGAATATGTATATTGCTATCTGAGTAAGTAATAACTCAAAGAAATTAGTCTGTCCCTCCCTTATCCATTCAACATCAATGTAATCCTTATTTGAATAAACACCTTTAGACTCTAAAAATCCAAGCGTTATCCCTTCTATCCTTCTCTCAAGTTGATTAAGCTCGTCAAGATCACCAATCTTGCACCTTATTTCATTAGGGTTGTCTAAATCTCCACCTTTGAAATCTATCTCCTCATAATCATTAACTAAGTCAAGGTATCCGTTAAACAAAGTAAATGCGCCTGTATTGTTAGATGCAGTAACGTCAAAATAAGGGCCCTCAAATAATCCAAGTCCACCAGTTAACCCTCCTTTGCGGTGGTTCAGAATCGCCTCTTTTGCGTCCTTTATAAATTCAAACGACTCAATACTGATATTTGCCTGACTTGCAGCGTTGTCAAATGTTGCATTGATTTTTATATCCTCCCAATTTCTGGGAGCAGAAACGGGCTGCTTGGCTATCCTAAAGGTTAATGTGTCTTTTGCCATTTTATTTGTATATTGTGGACCTGCTCATTGAGCTGGTCGAAAGTTGAGAAAGCCTAACACACCCAAGTGTTGGGTTTTCCTGTTTTAGCCCCAAATCCCCCCTATCTTTTTATGATTCTTTTCAACTTTGTTGCCTGTTTTGATGACAGTTTTATAGACCTTAGACTTTTCGTCAAAACTTTCCTCCAATACTCTTGGCATTCTGTCAGGCATACTTGCAACCTCTTTCTTGAGTTCGTCAAACTTTTGAAGGATTGCTGCGTTTGATTCAAAGCGTTGAACTTGTACAACTGGTGTTTTGTCGAATCGGTGCATTTCTTGAAATTGGATAGCCTCTTTTATATCAGCCCTTGTTTTGTCAAAGCCAATATCACCCCGATCCTTTTTTGAAAGCACCATTTCATTATCGTGAACAATACCCGTGACGGTTCCGTATTGATCTGAAAACGGCCCTTCGTTGCCAGTGTCATCACTACCGTGAAAGTTTGGCACTAAAGCCAACAACCCAGCGCTTAATGTTGTTACATCACTTAAAGTCTTTGCAACCGCATTTGGCTGTCCTGCGTTCTCTGCAAATGCTTTTAACCCTGCAAGAACTATTTCACGCCTTTGGGCTTTCTTCACTTGCTCCTCCCTTGCTCTCTCAAGCTCTGCTTGTTGCCGTTGGTTAAATGCAAGGTTGTCCTTTGCAATCTGTGTTCCATTCTCAGCCGCTCTCCTCAATGCTTGCTCTCTCTCTTGTATCTTGTCAATCTCGGTATCAATCTGTCTCAACCTGTTATTGCTTGCCGATGTGAATGCCTGGCTTACTACATCTATCGAGTCAATTGTTGCTTGTTTGGCTTGAGCAAGTATTTCTTTCTCTTCATTAGCATTTTGCTTTGCAAGCTCTATTAGCTTTTGATTAAACTTTTGCTCTAGCTCAATTGTTTCTTCTCCCGCTTTTTTTCGCTCCTCTATTCTTTTTGCAAGATTATCAATTTCTGTTTCAAGCCTTGCTTTTTCAAGCTCCTCAAGCGCCTCTTCTAGATCAGCTCGATCTTTGAATATTTTATTTAACGCCTCTTGTTGCAATACAACATCTGCTTCAATCTCGTTTATGTCAAGTTGTTCTTCTTTTAAGTCTCTTTGTGCCTCAGTTAAATCTTGAGTTGCTGTTCTCCTTTCCCTTAATACTTCCAGCAATCTTGTTTGGACAATCTCAGACAAGTTCAATGCAGTAATCTCGTCAACTTGCTCGCTTGCGCTTTTGTTGATTATATCACCAAGGGTTTTATTTAGATCTATTAACTCACCCTTACTTTCAGCTGACTTAATTTCTGCCTCAATATTTTCATCAGTAATTTGAGTGCCTTCCTCGGTTAATGTTTGAACGGCTTGTTGTGTTTTCTCAAGCTCCTCAATAACTCTTATTTGGTCTTCAAAAGACTGTTCAAATCTTTTACTTGTTTCATCAAGTAATGCGTTTCTCTGCTCTAGCGTTTTTGATGAGTCTGCAATAATTCGCTCATTGATTGTTTTCTGATTATCAAACGAATCAATCAAAATATCAAGCTCAAGCTCTGCTTGGTCTTGTAGTATTTGGTTTAACCTTTCAGCATTTTCAATTCTTTGTTGATTACGCCTAGACTCAAACCCTGCCAGTTCAACCTCCGCGTCACTTCTTGATTGCGCAGCTTCTAAAGTTTTTAGCCCAGCATCTCTCAGTATCTTTTCTTGTTCTTTAGCTAATACTAGTCTAGCTTTTATCTGTTTTTCTTCTATATCTAGAGCTTTTTCAGCTTCTTGAGCTGCTGATCTAGCTAAGACAGATCTTTCAGTTAAAGATCTTGTATTTTGGTCTGCCGCTGCACTGTTACGCTCAAATATAGCAACTTGCTCCGCTAGAGCCTTATTTGATATATCTGCTCCTGAAGCAATTTCAGCAAGTGAATCACTTATTGTTTTTAGTCTACTTGAATCAACCTGAACTCCAAACGCATTTGCAAAATTTGTAATCAAATCCTTTGCCGCGTCAGAAGTTTCTTCAAACCCTTCTTTTAGTCCAAAAATAACTTTTCCAAATTCTTGCTGTATTTTGAATAGTTCTTTTTGAGCCCTTACTGACTCTTTCGTCTTTTCTACACCTTCACCAAGGGTTGCAAAAAAGGCGCTAATTTGTTTAGTTACGCCAGCCCCCGCCTCTGCTTGTTGATTGCTTGCCTTTATGGACTCTAATAATGAAGCTAACAAGGTGTCAACCCCAGTACTAGCCCCCGCAGAAATAGCCCCCAACTCATCGAACCCATCTTGAGTTGACTTTAAGGCGCGGCCAACAAGACCTCCCCCAGCAAGAATACCACCAACAGCAATAGCGCCACCTTGAATCCTACCCAATCCTCTGCTAAGTTTTGCGGTTGCCTTACTTGCGGCCTCGGCTGCTTTTTCATAATCACCAACTTGCCTCTGAAATCTTCCAAATTCCTGCTCGGCTGCGCTTACTGACTCAAAAAGCTCCTTAAATTGCTTCTCTTGGTCTCTAAAGGTTTCTGTGTTTCCTTTTCCTTCAAGCCTTAAATTTATAAGACTCTTTGTTAACTTTGCTAGCTCAGCTTTTTGTCTGTCATACTCATTCGTGAGGCTTAAAGCAACTTTTGCTTGCTCCTTTGCTTCTTTGTTTACTCTTGCAGTTTCAATTCTAAGCTTTTGAAGCTCTACCCTGTTTTCTTCTGTGCTTTTTGCGTTGTCTTCTCTTATTTTTTTTATTGCTTTCTCTTCTTTTGAAAGCTGCTTATCAATTTTTAATTTTTCTTTTTGAACATTTGAAAGCTGGTCAGTTGATTCAACAAGATCACTTGTTATTTTTTCGAACTCAACAATGTCCTTTTTCTTGCTAAAATCTAGCTCTGAAATTGCTTTTTTTGCGTCCTTTCCAAGTGTTTTAAACTCTTCTTGAATTTTTTCTAAAACAAATAAAAGTGATTCAGCTGATTCTCTGGAATCTTTAAATAAATCCTTTTGTACTACATCGGTATTTTTAACTTGCTTTGCCATAGTATGACCTTATTGAGTCTAAATAACAGTGATATTCTTTTACGCTCATAGTTTTCTCATTCAATCCTTGAGAAAATCCCATATATTTCTGTATTGCAATTATACCGTCACGTATTTCTAATGCCTCAGCTTCTTCTATTATTGAATCCATGTCGATCTTTGCTATATTAGCCTTATTCATATTGAATCTATCACCAGTCTCAAGGTAATCAACTAATTTTAGTGCAAATTTCTTTTTCTTGTTTAAGTAATTTATATAAGATTTATTTTGTCCAAATTCATTAGTTATTTGGTCGCAAATATTAAACCATGCTAACAAATGAGAGTCTGTAACAACTTCACAATCCTTTATATTTATTTGAAAATACCTTAAATCACTTTTCTCATGGAATAAACGCCAATTTTCAAGCGGCATTTCATCCCAGTCAGTCCAAAATTGAACGGATTTCTTCAATGATTTTTTCTTTAATGAACTCAGAAAGTTTTTCAGTATTCTCATCATTAAGGCCTAAAATATCAAGTCCGTAAATTTTTATAAAATCACGTCCATGAATTGTTGTGTTTGCATCTATTAAAAAACCTATACTATTAGGTATAACTTGCCAAGATCTATAGAAATCTTTATTAAGCAACAAACTAACTTTTGAGGTAGGCCCAACAAAACTCCCTTTTAATGATCTCTTTGCAGCTAAGTAATTAGGCCCAGCTTCTGGCATTTCCCCGCCATTTGCAAGATTTCCAAGTCTAAGCTGATCAATTGTATTTAATTTAATGATGAAATCTTGAACCTCTGTATCACTCCAAATTTTTCGAAGTATTTCGTTTTCGTCTAGTTTTGAAAACTTTAGTGCAATATCGAATAATTTCCCAGGCAACCTTCCAAGTTTGATATAAAATGTAACCAGACATGATTACAATTAACAATATTAATATAATTAGTATTAATCCGTTCATATAAAAAAGGGAGAGGGTTATTCCCCCTCCTTTTTAGATTTGGTTTTTTTCTTTGGTTTCTCAACCTCAGTTTTTGCAGTTGATATTTCAACATGAGACCAAAGAGCGTCACGCCACTCCTGCCCTTTATGCTTAAACATCTTGTCGATAGTGACTCTTGAAAGCCCTTTCAAGCTCTCAAGATTCACCTCAACAGTTCCAACTGTTACAATCTTACTCATTAAGGAGTTGTTATTGTAGTGGTACTTAATTCGAATCCAGTCGACAACGCAATCGTGAGCGTTAATACATCGCCTGAAGTTTGAGCAGGATATACAAAGGTATAAGTACCGTCAGGGCCTTCGTCAGCGGTTGTAATAACAACGGCCGCGTCTTGAGTGTCATTGTATAATGACCAATCAGAAAGCAAAGCGCCTGTAAATTTAATCGGACTCAAGCAAGAGCCATAATCAAACGTTGCAACACCAGTAAAACCTGTTGTTGACTCGCTAGAAACGGCAACATTTACATCAATAAGACCGTCAACAGATTTAGGTTTAACAGTCATATCCGTCCCTGCAATTTGTCTCATATCCTCATCTCTCTCAGTCCTTGATATTTCAAAAGACAATTGTATTTTTTGTAATGTTGTGTCTGTAGCCTTGACAAGTATAGCGTTCCAAGTGTTTTGGTCTATGTCAACACCAACGAACCCATCAGTTGTAGTTTTTGATTTCTTACCGTCAAGATTGTCACATCCATCATAATACAAAACCCTCATAGGCTGACAACCCCAAGCTTTTATTTTTCCAAGATAAACAGGATCAAGATTTGGCAACAACATTGTAACCGTTCTTGTTCCTTCCTCAACAAATAGGTTTGAAGTATCGTTAAAAGTTTCAAATATTGAATCACCTTTTACGTCTTCAACATTTTTTACGCCATCAAATGGGTACAATCTTTTTGAAGGATCTGTGTTTTGAGTTAATGCGTCCCATTGTCCTTGAGCACCTGTAAAAGTCGCTAAGTCAATTACATTCTCTGTGCCATCATCGGCAAACTTTCTCGTAAGAAAAAAGCCTTTAGCAACTCCTGAAATACTTTGCTTGGGAGTGCCTGAGTTTAGCGATTTATCGCTCGTACAGCAATTAGCCATTTTATTATAGTTTTAAATTCAACATTCAACAATCACAAGCACCCGCGCTTGTAAAATCTTTTAGTACTGGTAAATCAATGCGCAACTCAACCCCACTTAGTTCTTCATTGAAGAATGAATCACTTGCTCCCGCTGCCCCCTCAACGCCAAACTTTGCAAAGTTAATGATAGTAAAATTACCATCAAGCTCTCCAATATTACAAGTACTATTTTTTATTAATTTAATAAATTCGTGAGCCAAATTCCACATCGGAACAACAGCATCAGCGTAAAGTGTATCTGTTTTATCAACTCCTGGGGCTCTTTGACCTAAAAAGAAAATTCTTAAATCGCTATTTCTCTCAACAGGATTATCAAAGTCAAGGTTAAATATTTCCCTTATTACCTCCCACACAAAGACCATGGGTAACTTATCTGATCCTTGAGTTATTTTACTCAATTCGTTATTTATTGCAATGCGCGTGCCGTGGAAGTACTTCGGCCCTTCAATGCTGAATGTAGTTCCAACGGGCGCAACGCTTGCAGTAAATGTAATGCTTGTATTATTGACAACCTCTGTCACTTTGTAATCCGTGCCACCAATATCAATCATGCTACAGACAGGCTGTGTGTGGAACGTATTACACACCTCAATAGTAAAAGTACCGTCTGTGTTGTCAATCAAGTTGTTTATCGCTCCTGTGAACGTCAACTGATTGACTAACGATTCTATGATATCGGTTATTTGCTTAGGCATTTAATAATTATTAATCACATATTGATCAATACTAGATTTTATATCGTCATGGACTTCTTGAGTGTAAGAATTGTCTATATCTTGCTGACTAACAACACCGCCATCAAGAAGATTATCAATTTCATATTGACCATCTAACCAGTCACCCAATATTATAAATTCCTTTACTGTTTTTATCTTCATTTGCCTGTAATGCTCATTTTCAAGGGTTATAATACCACTATTATACTCTTGAAACCACACAGACCTGATGGATGAATACCAACTTTCACCATCAACACTTTTCAAATAATACTGATATTCATTATTTTCCAAGGTAAGAATATCGCTTTCTGTTAAAGAATTGTATTTGTCTATTATATTTTGCTCATCAGAAGAGTCTAAAATATCAGAAAAGTAAATAAAAACATCGCTTGAAAACGAGTAACCAATATAACTATCATAGTTGTCATTAAGCCATTTATTGAAAAAAGGCCCATTAGCGTTATTGTTTATCGTATTTATTGTTATTGTGAACATTCTTTAATTTTTTGACAAGCAATTGATTTATTGCTGAAATCTCTGCACACTTTTGGCCTATTCTCGTATATAGTGCAAAGTCTACTTTCAAGATCTAACATGTTGCAAAATCCACTGTTATTTTTTTTTAATATTGCAAATCTATCTTGATACATTTCATCTAAAAACTTTTCTTTGTCTTTATAAGTTGGATTTTTATCTATAAATAAAGAAGATAATTTATTTACATTGTCTTCCTTACCTATTTTCTTTAAAATCTGATAATCATATTTATCAATTTCAACTTCTAAACTACAACAAGAGCCAACACAAAAAAGACATGCGTTTATTTCCATGTTGCAATATATAATTTTCTACCCTCAATATCTGCCGAGCTTCCCCCCGTTGACATTCTCAATGTAATTGTTTGTCCAGCCGTTAAGCTTACACTCCCCCAAGTACCTTGCGTGCCGTTATATTTTTTCTTTTTTGCCATTGGCGAAACCGCCCAAGGCTGTGTTGTTGTTGTGTTGTTAACAGCAAAGGCAAGCTCGACCCCTGAATTATCTAAATTTAAGTTGTCAAATATCACTGATCCGTAAACAATATAGTCGCCAGTTTCAGCAACAGTTAAACTTAGTGAGGGGACATCTGTTGGCGTTCCTGTAGATGCAGAGTGTGAAACACTATTACTTGCTGTTACAATTTGATCATATAATTGAACGCCAGCCGTTGAATTGGCTTCAATTTCAATTTCATTGGTACTAGATGTTATTGTAACATTTGGCCCAGCTTTTAAGCTTTTAAACTCTAAATCGTCAACGTTTAAAGTTTTAAATACTCCGTCACCTGTGCCCTTGTTGCTTGCACTATTAACAGAACCCGCTGGACCAGTCGAACCTTGATCACCTTTAGCTCCTTGAAGTCTAATAATCCAAAACGCAGATTCTGTCCCTATGAACGTACTGTCTACTGTTGTGGGGTTGGCATCTTCATGGCTTAACTCTAATTCTATATAATCATTTGTACTTAATTTTTCAGGATCATAAGTAAACTCAAGCGTCCAATCATCTGAGGAATTACCAGCATTCCTAATATATCCGCTGGCTAAATTCCAATCTTGCTCTGTTCCATTGATAAAAACCTTAATAGTTGGCTGTGCCCTTTGGTCTGTTGTGTTCCTAACTCTTATTCTCCCACCAATTTGATAGGTACTTTCATCATCAACCGTTGCCCTCGTATTGTTGGTTGAATTAGAGTGAGTAAACCCTGTATCTTTGTACTTTTCAACGTTCCACGGAATCATTAAAGGTGATGTTCTTGTGAAGGTGTTAGTATCATCGTTACTTTTCAATACAATAACTGGAAGTGCTGAAGCTGTAGCAGTAGCGGCCACTTCTTCCCAGCCTAAGTCCTTTCTAGCATATTGCTTGCCATCATTGGGGGCTTCTGGGAATGAGACCTTACTATTGTTAGATGTAATATCGCTTGCTTGTGTTGGCGTGATCGTTGTTGTATTTCCTTCTAATACCTCACCAGCACTTGTTCCAAAGTCTTTATTAAAAGCTGTGTTCTTTGTGAATGAATCCTCTTTGCCTGTTTGTAAAGCGGTTATATCACTTGCGTTTGTTGAAATTTGTGACAAATCCGCACTTGTTGCAAATTTATTTGTTCCCTCTGGGATGTCGTCAGTGTCTACAAAACTAGCTTGCTTAAAAGTCCCATTAACATAAACAACTGCCTGTTGCAATGTCGTATTAACAATTAAACTCCTTTCATCTGGGGAAGTTATTGCGTTAATTTCTGCTTGAGAAAGCCCCTGTAATATGTCTTGTATTTCCATTATTTATATTACAATCCTAAATATCCCGTCTGAAATATTGCCATTTCTTGAAACCTCAACCGTATTAACCCCTGTTCTCTCAGTCCTCCATCCAACTGTCCTCCCATCAGATAACCTAAAAACACCAGGATTAATATCCAAAGTATTTAACGAGTGAGTAACGGTAAACGTTGTTCTCCCCCCTGCAAATACTCTCGACACTGTAGATTCTGCACTATCCAAATCAACCGCAAATGTAGGGGGTAAGCTTGACGCTGTAATATATCCAGCATCATTAACCAACTCACTAACATTGTCACCGCTTTGAAGTGCGCTCTCTGCTTTAGACTTTACATCATCAAGATCAACCGCGCTTGTTACGGTTATTAAGTCTGTTTTACCTTCTATGCTCCTTACCCTACTTGAAAGCTCATCTAAAGCACTTTGCACCTCAGACGGTGTACCATCCCAGTCACTCGGAACTGTTAGCGTGTAAGACACGCCAGAGGCTGTCACGGTTGTTATATCTGAAACTAATGTATTTGTTTCATCGTAAAACTTCCATTTGTCGTCAAGACTGTCAACGAAGAAATCAAAACGCCCAAGGGTTGCACCGCTTAGCGCGGTAGCCTGTGATATTGCTATTTGTGATAATATACTCAAGCCGCTAACTTTATG
>CAYMMQ010000069.1:0-12176 GCA_964391585.1 uncultured Ectothiorhodospiraceae bacterium | reverse complement strand
AAACCGTATACTCCCTTAGCAGGGGAGCGCCTTCAGCCACTCGGCCACCTCTCCGAAACTTAAGCTTTTAAACAACTTAAATTAATGGTCGCTAGGATACCTGTAGTTGCTTTTTAAATCAAGCATTAGTGAAAAAATATTAATATGTTTTGAGTTTTATCGGCAAATGACATGAGACAAAGAATTTTCTTAACAACTTGTAAAGCAAATCATTGCCATAAAACTTGAATAGTATCACTTGACTCACTACCATCTACAACATGACCAAACTCATCTAGGGCAAAAATTCTTCCTTCAAATTTTGTGTTGATAGCTTCATTTTTTATATTAATGTTAAACATGATTAAATCTTGATATCGTACAGAATTATTTTCTGTAATCAAAATAGTTTGCTTTTCAAATTCAACTTCTTTGCTATTAGCTTTTGTAAACGCCGGTTGTAAACGGTTATATTCTAATAAATAAGCACTTGCACCTGGATATGCTGTCCAAATAAATTGATTGTTGCTATAACCATAAATGTTATCGTAAGGGATCGGTAATACCCAAGAGCTACGAGTCACCCTATCTTTTACTATTTTTTCTTCACCAGAGTTTACAACGGTTACATTACCTTTTCTATCCGTTATTGTTAAACTTGCTGAAAATACAGAAACACTTAATATTCCTTGTTGCTCATTTTGCTGATAGCTAATATTGACTGAAGTATTTAAGTTTTCACGTTCACAGCTAGGTGAAATACTGATACTCGCCACAGCAGTTTTTATCCGAAAAAAGTCACTATAAGAGCATTTGCGCTTAACGGTTACCTGCCCCCTTATTAAGGATATATTCTCACTAACTTGATTTGTGTCCATAAAAATTGGGTTTAACACCAATAATGTATCAGCCTCTACATCAACCGTATTTATTTGACCTATTTTTACTTGTGTTTTAGCTTCTGGCTGAGTTAATACAGCCATAGGGTAATGATAGGAGTCACCACTAGCAGAAATTTTACTATTAATGATAGAGGCACTCATCACATGACCTGATACAGTTAAAAACTCACTATCGGCTATAGTTGGTGAATTTGATGTTGGGGAGAGTTTAAATAGAGTTGCACTATAATTACCTTTATCACCTGAAAGAAAGATATTACCGTTTTTATCAACTTTAGAACCATAGACATATTGAGTATTTTCATCACCAATAAAGGTATTCCAAACTACGTCTCCTTGAGGGTTTAATTTTACCGCCGTGATATCCTGTGAAGCTCGATCATAATGGTCGAAACCTGCTGTAAATGCACTGGTAGGATTATTACCCCAGCTGTTATTACTGACAGCTGAGAGAAAAATGTTAGCCATCTCATCCACTTCAATATCCGTACAATATTCATGGCCCAAACCACCAATAAAGCTATGCCAAATAATATGGCCGTTAGCATCTATTTTACTGACAAGCATATCACCTGCAGACCAACCATTAGAGTCAAAACTAGCCGTAAAAGCTTTTAATGGATTATCTCCCCAACTAGCATTACTAAAACCAGCAATGTATATATTTCCTGATTGATCAATCGCAATACTATTAGCTTCATCATCATCTATGCCACCAAGAAAGCTATGCCATAATAACTGCCCCTGTGAGTTTAGCTTTAATACACTAATATCATCTAAGGTATTCCATTGATTATTTCCTTGCGTAAAACCTCGCAATGGCTCGCCCCAAGCAGTGTTGCTTTTCCCAGTTACATAAATATCCCCCTGCTCATTTAATACCAGAGCATTGGCATGATCATCCCCTGCACCACCTAAAAAAGTATGCCATAACAACTCACCTGAAGGTTTAAGCTTCATCACATTGATATCAGCTGTAAAAGCACCTATGGCATTATAGCCTGGTGTATAGCTACTTATCGCTGAAGTTCCCCAGTTTGCATAACTCGATCCAGCAATAACAATATTATTAAACCGATCAACCGCAACAGATTCGGCCAAATCATAACCTTCTCCACCTAAAAAACTATGCCATAAAAGATGTCCTGATGCATTCAACTTTAAAATGGTTATATCTTCTTCCCATAGGTTACTCCCTACATTAAAAGCACTGAGCGGGTTTCCCCAAGCGGCTCGACTAAAACCAGCAACCACAACATTGCCATCATAATCTAGAGCTATTGACTTTCCCCAGTCCTCACCCACGCCACCCAAGAAAGTATGCCAGAGTAACTCGCCTTGTGGGTTAAATTTCATCACGGTAATATCAGCTGTCAAGTTACTACCTTGTTGATCACTATTGGTGTAAGTACTTATGGGTTCTTTCTGCCAAACCACACTATTATCAACCGCTTGAGCAATGCCATCTTGACTAATTTTACTAATGGTCGCACTACCCGTTGCATAAATATTACCAGCTTGATCTACCGTAACATCATAAACTCTATCATTAATGACAATATCACCGGGTTTTTCATTTTCTTCGGAATGTTTTTTTACGGCATTAGAATACTTTTTAGGAGAAATATCCCAAGCGAGTATGTAGTTATCAATCTGATTAATGGGTAATTGCGATGCGAAAACCATCGAATGACTTGAGCAAAGCATCAAACTGAAAAAAAGACAAATGTAACGATTTAGCTGCATCATGACAACGCTGAATTATGTTTTAAGCTGAATGTACTTTTTTAACTGAAGGTTCTTTTTTAGCTGAGGGCTTTTTATTAGCTGACGGCTCTTTATTAGCTGAGGGCTCTTTATTAGCTGAAGGCTCTTTATTAGCTGAAGGCTCTTTTTTAATATAAAGTTGGGCCATTAACAAACTGCCAACAGACTTAACAAAACTATCTCTATTTTCTGATAAACTCATCGGTCTACACGCTTCAATCACTCCATAACCCAAACGAGCTAATAAGATCCCATTTGCCAACCCCATACCCACAGAAAAAGACACTTTAGAAAACAGAGCGGTACTCATAGTTTCACTGCCCATTTCAGAAATAATATCTGCACTTGCGGCAAAAACCACATGCGTTATCCCCTGCTTTAACAAAATAATACGAGTTAAAGCACCCGGTTTATAACCATATAATACGGCAATATCTTTGGTTAATAAAAAGCTGCGCCAAATGATAAAAAACATATCAATAATCGGTACAGGTGATACAGCTGTTGACAAAGCAGTTTGTAGAGAAGCATTTTTAATTAAATTTTCAGCTTGTTGATCAATGCTCCCTAATAATTGCTTATCAAGTTGCTGATACAGATCCTGATAAATTAATGATTGATTCATATTATCTTTAATACTCTCAATAAGTGCTATTAAAGTTGGATCGCCCTGCTCGCTATATTGCTTAAAAAGCTGATGTGATAAATTGACAATTTCTTGATCTGCATTCAATGATTGCTGCTGAAATTTTTCTTTAAGCTTATGAGCACTTTTTAATCGCAATAGCTGCCTAATGTTCGAAAAGATATTTAAAGCAAAAAGCGTAACAAACAATGATAAACCCGATAGATAAATATAATCTGACAAGCTTGGGGATAAAACAATCTGTTGGAACACATCAAGCAAATGCGCCAACAACATTGAAAAAACAAATAGAACAAAAGCTAATAACACTGCAGAAAAGCTGCTTAAAAATTGAGCAATGGAGGCAAACGTTGAGCGATTTCTTTGTTGATAAAATTCAGGAGTTTGTGTTATTTCAATACCGGTATCAGGTTGTTGCTCACTGGGTATTTTAAATGGTTTTATTGTCTCTTTGGTATCTATGTTATTTTTTTCTACAACACTTTGAGCATCAAGCTTAAACGGTTTTATGCTCATAACAAATCACCTAATATAGAGGTGATTAATTTATCCATATGGATATGATCAAACGCCTCATTAGACTTGTAGATTTTTGTTGTTGGTAAAAAAGATTCAAAAGAAAAATTTTCTGGCTCCCAGTCATCCGGATGTGGAAAAGATGATGGCATTTCTCCCGGATAAATAACCACCGCTTTATTGTCTTTAGGATCTATACCTCGAATACAAGATAAGACTTTACCTTGATATTTTTGCTTAACGGTTTCGGTACATTTAACCGCTGCGACAACTTGAGTGTCTGTTTTTATATGGCTGATATCTAAAGACTTTCTTATCTGCTCAATCATTTCATCCAATAGTGCTATGTAGTTGTTATGTTGCGAAGATGAAACCAAATCTGCCTTGGTGGCAACAAACAGCACTTTATTAATTGCAGGAGAAAACCACTGTGAAAAAAAGTTTTTCTTCTTATGATCATACAAAGACAACATCGATTCCAAGCCTTTTTTCATATCCTGATAACAGCGCTCTCCATTTTGTAACGCAGCTACAATATCAACTAAAACAATTTGCCGATCAAAACCATTAAAGTGTTCTAATTGAATATTTTTAACAATATGTTTCAAATAATACTCATAACGCTGTTTAAATAAAGCGTACAAAGGTGAATCTTGATCGCTAATAGGAGCAAAAAACAATAATGGATCATGAGCTAAGTCACCTGGCATTAAAAAGCGACCTGGTGTTAAATTGGAGTAATGATTTTTTTTAAGATAACGTAACACCTCAACATATTGATAGTGAAGCTTTTTGGCTAACGCTTCTCCTTGATTTCTTTCGCTTAGCTGCTTTATAGTCTTTAAATATTCATCTACCAGAGGTTCATGATAGGACGCCAAGTCCGCCAATACCATCTCTGACCATTGTTGATAACTTTTATCCAATAAAGCAATATCCAAAATCCACTCACCAGGGTAATCAATCAATTCTAGGTTAAAGGTTGAATTTCCTAATACTTCAAACTTCCCTTTTTTTTCAAATTCTAAAATCGTTGAACTAATACTATCAGTTCCTTCTGGCCATTGATGATATTCTTTGATAATCTGTTGATTGGCGTAATAATCAAAGCGTTTCACCCCATGTTTAGGGGTTTTGATTTGAACTTGAAAAGGACGGTGATTGACACAAATAGATACAATCTTTTGTTGTAACAATAACTGGTCAATTAATGAGGTAATAAAAATAGTTTTGCCAGCACGACTTAACCCTGTGATAGCAATTCTGACCGTTTTTTCACTCGATGTAATATTTTTTATCGATTTTAATAGTTTGTTTGTTTTTCCCTTAAAAACATTTTTTGACATATTTTTCTCTTTATATATCCTCGGTAACCATTGCTATCGCAACAAAAGGAAGACCTAGGTCTGAAGCGTTATATACCCATAATCATTATCCAAAAGTAGACTCAATAGAGAAATATCGACTGAGTTTAGAACTTAATTTTAAAGTGCTTATCTTAAGATTCTTAGCATCCAGGGTATACGGTGAGTAATTTTATTTTATCACCACTAAAAACAAATACAATAAATTTAAAATATTACAGTTTTATGAAGAATTATTAAAAAGTTAAAAATCCAGTTTTGACAACTTTAAAAGATATGAATGACTTTGATAAAAAAAGTTATATACAGGGGGGTGAGTTATTAACTTACCTTGTCTATTTAGACCATGATACATCATGTAATATAAATAGATTACATAAAACATAAAGAAGATGGTGCGCCCGAAGGGATTCGAACCCCTAACCGCCTGGTTCGTAGCCAGGTACTCTATCCAGTTGAGCCACGGGCACTTAAGAGGATATGCATAAAATGCAGGCAGTATTATGCGTTTATCAAAAGGCTTTGTCAATATTTTTTTAAATTAACTTGCCAATTTAAATGAGAAGTTCTTTCTAAATAATTCAAATGAACGGTAATAAGACAATAAAACAGGGACAATAATTAATACCGTTAAAGTTGAAAACATCAAACCAAATGCAATCGATGTGGCCATTGGAATTAAAAACTGAGCTTGTAGTGATGTTTCAAATAATAATGGCGTTAAACCGGCAATCGTAGTTAAAGAAGTTAGTAGTACTGCTCGTAAACGTTTAACAGAAGCTTGGATTAAGGCTTCTTCAGGTTCCATACCTTTTTCTAATAGATGTTTATAAAAACTAACTAGAATAATGGAATCATTCACTACAATTCCTGATAAACCAAAAAATCCAAATAAAGATAATAAGGTCATATCAATCCCCATCACCCAATGTCCCGTAATTGCACCCACTAAACCAAATGGAATAATACTCATCACGATTAATGGCCAACCATAGGATGAAAAAATCCAAGTTAATACAATATATATTAATGACAAGCCAATAATTAAACCATTTTTCATGTCTTGCATGGTATCTTTTTCATTGGCAGAACGCCCTTCAAAGGAATAATCTAAGGCATACTTATCTTTGAGTTCAGGCAAAACATTTTTTTTAATATTTTCAATAATTAAATTAGTTTTATTTACCGTACTATCAACTTCAGCTTGAACTTCAATCGCTAAATCGCCCTCAGAATGCCTTAACACTTCAAAACCTTGTTTCGCATGCCAGCTTGCCACCGTTTCTAAAGCAACAAATTCACCCTTAGGTGTATGGATATACACATTATGCAGACTATTAATCGTTTCTCTTTCCTTTTTTTCCAACAACACTCTTACTTCAACTTCTTCTGTACCTTGTTGAAAAATCTGCACAATTTTTCCATCAAAAGCCATTCGTAATTGTTGTCCAATATCTTTAATGTTTAACCCCAGCATTCTTCCTGCCGCTGTCAATTCAAAAATTAATTGCTCTTTTCCATACGGCATATCATTTTCAATCGCATAAACACCATTCACATTTTTAAGTGCTTCCGATAACTCAGTAGCAGCCATTTTTAACTTCTCAGTATTTGCCCCTTGTAAACGTACACTAATATCCGTCCCTGGAGGGCCTGCCTTTCTAGCTGTAATGGATACAGTATCTAAACCGGCAACCTTATTTAATTTACTTTCCCAGCTTTTAATGAAATCCTTATTACGAACTGTTCGCTTATCGGGATCAAGTAATTCTAAGTAGATCGCACCAAGTTGATCGCCTTGTTTGCTTGAATTGGTTCCGGTAAAAGAACTCCCATGAATGCTAATTGCCCTATCTATCAGGCCTTTACCTAGTTCTGCTTCTGTAGCATATAACTGCTGTTCCATATGTTTTAAATACGCAGATGTCACCGATTTTGGCGTTCCTGAAACAAAACTGACATTAGCATAGATAATTTGAGACTCTGGGGTTGGGAAAAAACTATAACCTATACGCCCACTGATTAACATTACAATTGATAACACAAAAATGGCAACGGATAAAGTAATCGTTATACCACGATTTTCAATCGCCCTTGTTACCCAGTTTTTAAAGTGATTTTCTCTAAAAGCATAAAAACTTCGATCAAAACGTTCTCTTAAGGTATTTTTTTCAATTTTATCCTGTTTTATTTGTACAAAAGCATGCCTTAAATGCCCTGGTAAAATAAAAAAACTTTCAATCAATGAAGCGATAATCACACAAATAATAACCAATGGAATATCAAACAAAATATTTCCCATAATGCCACCAACCATCATTAAGGGTAAAAATGCCGACACAGTGGTGAGTGATGCAGCTAACACCGGAATAAACATTCGCCTAGCACCACCCTCGGCAGCCATTAGCGGCGCCTCGCCATCTTGATAATGGGTTAAGGCATCTTCACCCACTACGATGGCATCATCAACAATAATACCCAAGGCCATTATCAGAGCAAACAGACTGATCATATTGATAGAGCCACCTAAACCATACAAAATTGCCAAGGTTGCCATAAACGAAACAGGAATACCAACGGCAACCCAGATCGCAACTTTAGCATTCAAAAACAAATAAAGAATCAAAACAACCAGAATTAAACCACCGCCTCCATTGGTTAATAACAACATGGTACGTTCTTTAATTAAACGCCATGACTCATCATAGACTTCTAAATTAATACCTGGCGGCAAGGTTGGTCGAGTATCCGCCAACCATTTTTCCATAATATTAGCAGCATCTAAGGCGTTACCATTTTCGGTTCGTAATAAGCTCATTTCAACAACCGCTTGCCCTTGAACACGATGTGTCACTTCACCAACTTGAGCCCGTTTTTCAATCGTTGCCACATCAGCTAATTCCATATACTGATCAGCCGTGTTAATCATGGGAATATCGGCAAATTCGTGTGCGGTTCTACGTTGAGCTAAAGTTCTTAGTTCTTTAGCATGCTCTTCATCTGCATAAGAGCCTAAAGGTAAATCTTGACTATTACTGGCAATTTTATTTGCCACATCCTCTAAGCTCATACCCAATTCAATTAACTTTTTTGTAGAGACTTCAATCGCAATTTCTTCTTTGGGTAAACCATTAATGGTAACCTTATCAATACCACGACGGATCAAATCTCGCTCAAAATCATCGACTAAAATACGTAACTCCTGAGTATCGAGATCACCCGATAACATGATTTTTGCAACCGACTCATAACGAACAACACTTTCAACAATCGGTTTTTCAGCCTCTTGAGGTAAGTTACGAAACTCTGCAACTTTTTGTTTTACCTTCTCTAAAGCAATTAACAGATTAGTTCCTTCATTAAACTCAAGTTGAATAGAAGAAATGTTTTGTGCAGAAGTAGAGGTCATTTGATTTAAGTTATCAACGGTTTTTAACGACTGTTCAAGCGGAATAGTAATCCCTCTTTCTATATCTTCAGCACTGGCACCAGACCAAACAACGCGGATACTGACTCGATCTAGGGCAAACGTAGGAAAAAATTGAATATTAAGTTGTTTTAAAGCAAAAATACCAGAAATAATCATCAATATCATCAATAAGTTAGCAGCAACTTTATGATGTGCAAAAATGCCGATTAAGTTCATTATTTTTCACTACCTAACTTTTCAGTATCAAGAATAGCAACTTTTAAACCATTTATAGCATTAGGCAAATGAGTCACCATGATCTGATCACCTGCTTGTAATTGTTCACTCTTAATCAATAACTCTGGTTTTATATTATCGTTGCTTAAATCAAAATCAGCTGAAAATCGCTGTCCTTTGACGTCAATATTTAATGACTCTAAACGTAAACTGTCACCATCAGCTTTAACACGATAGATTTTATCCTTACCATATAAGGCCACATAGGGAATACTAATACTTGCTTGCTTATCCTCTAAAACTAATTGCAACTCCATCACTTCACCCACACGAGCAAAAACACTAGTATTAACTGCTGTTGGATTTTTATGATCAAAACGAAAAAAAGCATCAATGCCAGAAGCGGAAGCCATTGATCCTAACCGCAGTAGGCTCAATCTGACTGTTTCATTAGAATCTGTTTTTGCATAAGCTTTAATCGCACCTTTATTGATTGTTTTTATATGTTGTAATGATTGAAACAAATGCACAGGAATTTTTGCTCTTAACTCAATATCATCCAGCGGATATAATTCTATTAATTGTTGAGAGTTCATCACTTGATCGCCCACAGCAATATTCAACTTAGCCACATAACCATTAAAAGGAGCAATGAATGAACTTCGCTCTAATACCAACTCAGCTTTTGCTAACTCGGCTTCAGCTTGAGATTGACTAGCAAATAAACGCTTCATTCGATCAGCACTGGAATCTATCTGAAAGGCTAATTGTTTAATAGCAATTTTTTGGGTCACTACTTGTTGTTTCAAACTATCAATCTCAGCTTGAGAAACCAATTGTTTTTTCTGGATATTCAAGTTTCGATTTAAAGAAGCTATTTTCAGCGCCAATAATTCTTTTTGTAATTTCAAAGATTGCAAATTATTTTGATGTTGAATTTCTTCCGTTGCAATTTGTGACTGAATATCAGTTAACTTTGCTTTAGCGATTTCAAGTTGCGGCAAATAATCTTTAATATCCAACTTCCCCAATAGCTGACCTTTTTCAACTAAATCACCTTCTCTAATATTCAGGTGCTCTATTTTCCCTAAAACAGGTGCATAAACACGAAACAACTGCGGAGACTCAACCGTTCCATAGAGTTTAACTGCCACAGCATATTGTTCAGGTTTAGCGACCACCGTTTCAACTCGCCATACCCGCTCATTAATTTTTGCAGCGGGTTTAACTGCCTTAGTTTTAATTAAATATACCGCTATTAAAATTGTGATTAATACAATTAAAACTGGGGCAAATTTCTTTGAAAATATCAGCTTTTTTACTTCCATCAAATTAACTCTCTTTGTCAATTATGTTGACATTTGTTACTGTCAAGTTAGGATATTTTTTCTAAATATTCATCATAAGTTCCATGGAAATCATTTAAACCATTTTCAGACAGTTCAATAATTCGTGTTGCTAAAGAGGAAACAAATTCTCTATCATGGCTAATAAAAACCAAAGTGCCATCAAAGCTATCTAAAGCCATATTTAATGCCTCAATCGATTCCATATCCATATGATTGGTCGGCTCATCTAAAAACAAGATATTCGGTTGTTTATAAATCAGTTTACCAATCAACATACGCCCCTTTTCACCACCCGATAAAACACTAACGGGTTTATTACTGTCATCTTTAGAAAACAACAAACGTCCTAATACACCACGAATATGCTGTTCATCATGCTCTGGACGAGACCATTGCTCCATCCATTCAAAGGCGGTCATGTCAGCTGCAAAATCATCGGCATGATCCTGTGGATAATAGCCGATTGTTGCATTTTCCGATAAATTAATATGTCCATCATCTGGCTCAAGATCTTTTACCAAGGTACGCATTAAAGTAGTTTTACCGATACCGTTTGGACCAATAATTGCTATTTTTTCGCCCACTTCAACCAATAAATTAACTTTTGAAAATAAAGGTACATCAAAGCTTTTGGATAAATTTTCTACTTCAAAGGCATTACGATAGAGTTTTTTCTCTTGTTCAAAACGAATAAAGGGGTTTCTTCTGGATGAAACTTTAATATCAGCCAATTCAATTTTTTCTAGTCGTTTGCGTCTTGATGTCGCTTGTTTTGCTTTAGAGGCATTTGCAGAAAAGCGAGCAACAAATTGTTGTAATTCCTGCATTTCAGCTTTTTTCTTAGCATTTACTTGTAATAATCTCTCTTTAGCCTGAAGTGATGCCAACATATAGTCATCATAGTTTCCTGGATAGATATTTATCTCACCATAATCCAAGTCTGCCATATGAGTACAAATACTATTCAAGAAATGTCGATCATGAGAAATAATAATCATGGTTGAACTTTTATCATTCAGGATATTTTCCAACCAACGAATCGTATTTATATCCAGATTGTTCGTTGGTTCATCAAGAAGTAAAATATCGGGATCAGAAAAAAGTGCTTGTGCCAATAACACCCGTAATTTTAAACCCGGAGCAATTGCCGACATTAAACCATAATGTTGTTCAACGGGAATACCTACACCTAATAATAACTCGCCTGCTCTTGCATCTGCACTATATCCATCCATTTCACCAAATTGCACTTCCAAATCAGCAACAAGCATGCCTTCCTCTTCGGTCATATCGGTTTTGGCATAAATAATATCTCTTTGCTCTTTAATTTTCCATAACTCTTCATGCCCCATAATCACAGCATCTATGACCGAGTAGTCTTCATAAGCAAATTGATCTTGGCGTAATTTACCTAAGCGTTCATCTTCACTAATCATCACATTGCCATGTGTTGGTGTAAGATCACCCCCGAGTATTTTCATAAAAGTTGATTTGCCACAGCCATTTGCACCGATCAAGCCGTAGCGGTTTCCGTCACCAAATTTAACCGATACGTTTTCAAATAACGGCTTAGGACCGAACTGGATGGTAATATTCGCTGTTGAAATCAAGGTAATTCTCCACTAAAAAATAATATAATCCGTTATTATAACTTATCATGTCATTAAATTTTATAGAAAATATCTTAATGTAAAAACTTTCTGCACTAAACTCATTACAAAAACCACAAAATTCTGATTGATTAATTGCAGCATCTGTTAAACATCGCTGAACAAGAGGGAGCCCTGATCGATCATTAACTCATAAAAATGGAAAATATTGATTAATTGCGATAAAAAGTCAAAAAAAAAAAAACAATACTTGATTTTAGTTTTAAAATAGGTAGAATATGCGCTTCTTCAAATGACTGAATATTTAACGTCTTTTGGGTCGCTAGCTCAGTTGGTAGAGCAGTGGACTTTTAATCCATTGGTCCGGGGTTCGAATCCCCGGCGACCCACCATATTC
>CAYMMQ010000068.1:0-12249 GCA_964391585.1 uncultured Ectothiorhodospiraceae bacterium | reverse complement strand
AGTATTTTTTGATTTTTCCAGTGCCTGTTCAATTTCGGGATGTTGATTAGCAATATTGAGCATATCATCACGTTTCAGACGTAACAAACTCACTGAATTAAGAGCTTTCACCGTTGCAGTGCGTTTTGATTTATTATATAAAGCCATCTCACCAAAAAAATCCCCTTTCACTAGGGTGGCAATAATTTTTTCTTCACCATTTACTCCTTGATGAGTTACCTCGACCTTCCCTTGGGTTATAAAATACACAGCATCGCCATGCTCTCCTTCTCCTATAATCACATCATCTGCCAAAAAATAAATTTTATGCACTTGCTGGGCAAGCTTTTCTAGCACATCAGTAGACAAATTTTTAAATAAATCAATATTTATTAATAATTCCTCTATATTAGGCCCAACTTCCGCTAAACTCACTGGAAGCGCTGTTTCAAATGCTTGATCAATTTGGCGCTGTAAAATATGTAAGGGTTTGGCGCTTAACAAACCATGCATACCACGCTTTTCTAACATGTGGCGTATTCGCATCAAAACATTCCTTGAAGAAAAAAACACCTCATAAGAAGCAAAAAATTCGGGGAAGTCCGTTTTAACTTCTAAAAGGTTGTCATGAAACCATCCCAAACGCTCCTGATAATGTTGCAATAATTGTTTTTGAATATTTTTTTCAATATTCCTGTCTTTTTCCACAAACTTTTTCGCAGCTTCAGTGAGCAAAATTTGGGTTAAATTTTTAGTGATCTTTTGAGCCAGACGATTTGCTTGGTAATAAGATAAAAAATTAACTGCCCAGTTTTTTTCTCTTAACCAGTAGATCATTCTATGCTCAAAACGAATAAATGGATTGTTTTCTCTTCCTAAGGCATTATTAAAACTTCGCTCTGGATGTTGAATATGCTCTTTGGCTCGATTTAATTCTGAGCGCAAATCAACATAAACATAACCTGATATAATTTTCATTTTATATAGTTTTAACAAGCTTTCTTGTTCAACTTTTAATGCATTTAATTTGTGTTGTTGATGCTGTTGTTGCTCACTCACTTGAATACTGGCTTTAGGGAATATTTGAGCATATTGATTTTTTATGTATGACTTAGCTGTATAAGATAAAACATTTTCTTCTTTTAAGTGTTTTAATGAAACATTTAGTACACGCCGTGCCACTTCAATACTTTGCAATTGCTCTGCATTCTCATTTTCACTTAATTTATCTAACTTAAAAAACTTAATTAATGGGCGGATACTGGGAGCATTCACTAATAGGGTATACATCACTACACCTAATGTGAGACTGATTAATAATTCACGTTCTGGCACAGCGTGTGGTATCGATAACACAATTGCAATCGCTAAACCACCTTTTAGCCCACCCCACCACATAATATGTTGTTCATTGATGGTGATTTTAGGTAGGTGAAAGATATGTGTGATTGAAGGGATCAAGGTGTAAATCATGCTTGCTCTAGCTAACACCACTAAAATAACAGCCACCAGTATTTCAAATAAGTGGTTATAGAGGGTGACAAAACTGATAGAAAGTCCAACTAATAAAAATAATAAGGTATTACAAACTAGTGACAAAAATTCCCATATTTCCCCCAAAGCAAGGGAAGTTTCTTTGGTCACGCTAGGTATCGCAAAAATCCCCAAACAAAGGGATGCTGCAACCACCGCCATCACACCAGAAACATGAACAGCATGCTCGGCAATGATAAAACTTGAATATGCCAAAACTAAAGACAAAACCAAAATGGCGCTACTACTCAGAGGTAATTTATTAATAAGCCATGAAGTAACAAAACCCAATAAAGCACCAATAATCACTCCACCAAAAAAAACTTTAACAAACTCATAAATGGCATCTCCTGTTTGTGTCCAGCTAAAGCCACCATATAAAGCAATGCCTAACAATATATTAAATAACACAATCGCCGTAGCATCATTTAATAAAGATTCCCCTTCCACCAGTGTCGTTAAGCGCTCTGAAGTTCCTAGCTCCTTAAAAAGAGAAATTACCGCAACTGGATCGGTTGCAGAGATTAACGCACCAAAAATTAATGCGGTAATAAAGTCAAGGGAAAGAAAAAACCACATACCTAAACCGATAATAAAGGATGAACAAAGTAATGCTGGAATCGCTAAAGCCAAAACCGGTGCTATATCCTTGATCAGTTGACGGCTATTTAAATTTAAACCAGATTCGAAAATTAAGGTGGGTAAAAAAATGAAGAGTACTAACTCAGGAGTGAGTTGGAAGTCCTTTAATGGTGCTAAAAAATACCAGTATTCACTCAGTTCACTAAGAAAAATTCCCACACAAACTAGTAATACCGTATAAGGAATGGGCAATTTTTGAAACAGCCCAGCTATTACCATGCCAATAGCCAGCAACAGCATAAGAATGAGAACCAGCTCTGATATTGGCATACTTTTGCTCCTTACTCTACATTACGGGGTACTAAAAGAATAGCAGTTTTTCTACAAAATGGGACTTTTCGATTAATAATAAACCAATTAAAATAGTTATTATTTCAAATAGTTTTTTTATCCATTTATTGCCACTGACAATTGAAAGATGAGCGCCTATATAACCACCTAATAATGATCCTGAAATAAGTACAGGCAGCCACTCCCACTTTATATCCGATAACAAACCTAAAGTGATTGCACCCGACCCATTCCAAAATACCCCTACTAATACCAAAGTATATGCAACGGCTTGCTTATAATCTAAACCAAACCAGTAAATTAACCACATAGTGACAAATAAACCTGTTCCTGAGGTTAAAGAGCCATTCAAAACCCCAATCAAACATAACACCAAGCCTCCAATAAAAAACCCTCTTAATTGCCGATGCTTGAAAGCAGTGACTTGGCCCAGTTGAGGTTTGTTTAAAGAATAAATCCCTAAGCTAATCATTAAGATCCCTAACGATAGTTCTGCAACTGGATTGGCAATATTGACAATAATAAAACCACCCAGAACGACACCTGGAACACCGGATAATAAAATAAAAAATGAGAATTTCCACTCTAAGGAATTAGAACGCAGATGTCTTAGTGTTGCTCCAAGACCTAAGGCAACACTAGCTACTTTGTGGGTTGATAAAGCGAGGCTAAAAGGTAGGCCTAAAAACAATAATAAGGGTAGTTGAATTAATCCTGCTCCACCGCCAGCAAAAGCAGAAAAAACATTAGCGATGACGGAAAAGAAAAATAGTAATAATAACTCATTCATTGCTTAGTTCTTATGAAAATCCCCCTCAGTCCCCCTTTGAAAAGGGGGAAGCAGTATGAGCGTCACCTTTATGAAAGGAGAAGCTTTATGTACGGTATCTTTAAGAATAGGGGATCCGTACGTACGGCATATTTCGAAAGGGGAAAAGCTAAATTAAACTGTCAAAAATCCTAAATCCTGCGACATAAGTTCCAATTGCAGAACCTAAAGAGCTAAAAAAGAAAATAAGTAAAATTCGAGCGACCTTATTTTTCCACCAGCCTTTGATGCTGGTTGTGTCTTTTTTCAAAGCACTAAAATCACCAACACTTGGTTTACGAAGCCATATCTCAACAGCTGCTGTTACCATTCCGGCTCCAATCATCGGGTTCAAGGATGTTAGCGGGGCTGCCATAAAGGCAGTCAAAATAGTTAAAGGATGCGCCAAGGCAATCAACGCCCCTAAAGCCGACAAACCGCCATTAATAATAACCCACTCAAAGATCATTTGTTTACCCAAATCAGGACTTTTTTGAAAACCTAAAATAAAACCCACAAAAATCAACGCCACAATTAACCAAGGTAAATAACGAAAAATACTTTTTTTGCTTGGTGACTGATCCAAAGCGACTATTTTCTCGTTTAATTTTTCCTCTGTTAGCACCTCTTTTTTTAGTTTGTCATTAAAGCCTAAATCAGGTTTCAAGCCCAAATCTTGTTGTAAATAGTTTTTAATACCCGCTAAATGACCCGCTCCAACCACAGCAAGAATATTTAATCCTTTTTGATTTGTATCACCTTCATCATCGCTGGTTTGCACCAATAGTTTTTGTAATTGCAAACTCATGTATTGATCTCGTTCATCGATTAAGGGCAAAAATAAATCTTTTTCACTTTCTGCAAACTGAGAAAAAGTCGTTTCGAGTATGTCGCCATCTTTTAAGTGTTCAATTTCTTCTTTGCTCACCTGCTCTTTAGATAACACACTGCTTAATAAACCCGAAGCAATAATCATTTTTTTCCACCATGGCACACCTGCATATACCCGCCTTAAGGTGGTGCCAATATCTCGATCTATTAAAAGCACTTCTGTATTAAGAGCTTTAGCTTGCTCTATCGCCATGCGCATTTCAGCGCCAGGTTCAATGCCAAAATCTTCGGCTAGTCTTTGTTGATAAGAACCTAAAGCTAAAGAAGCCATCACCATCGAGGTTTTCCCTTCTTTAATCACCTTAAAAAGATCCATATTAGCCAAAGCATCTGGATTGACTAAGCTTGAATAACGATTAGGACAAAGCTCTATGGCAACAGCGTTATATTCTCCAGTGGACAATAGCTCCTTCACCTTATCAGCACTGGCTTTTGAAACATGTGCCGTACCCAAAACTGTCAGCTTATGCTCAGCATACTCCAAGCTAAAAATGGGTTCTTGTTGAACGCCTTCATTTAATGTCATTTGCTACTTTTGTCCCTCAATACGCCCATAATTATCACTATAACGGACAATATCATCTTCACCCAGATAACTTCCCGACTGAATTTCTATAATCTCTAATGGAATTACCCCTGGATTTTCCAAACGGTGTGTTGTGCCTAGAGAAATATAAGTAGACTGATCTTCGGTTAAGGTAAAGGTTTTATCATCCTGTGTTATTTTTGCTGTTCCTCGTACCACCACCCAATGCTCCGCCCGGTGGTGATGCATTTGTAATGACAAACTTGCCTGTGGATTAACAATGATGCGTTTCACCTTGAATCGATGTTCTTCAACCAAGGTTTCATAACTTCCCCAAGGCCGATATACTTGCTGATGTAACAAAGCTTCATGACGTTGATTGGTGTGCAGTTGTTTTACGATGGATTTGACCAATTGCGCCTTATTTTTATCTGCCACCAAAACAGCATCAGCCGTTTCAACAATAATACAATCCTGCATGCCAATGGCTGCCACCAATCGCTCATCAGCATGGATATAACAGTTATTCACTTGCTCTAGTAGCACATCACCACTAATTACATTATCAGCCTTATCTTTGTTGGACACTTCCCACAAGGCGTCCCAAGCACCTACATCACTCCACTGAGCATCTAAAGGAAGTACTACTGCATGTTGGGTTTTTTCCATCACCGCATAATCAATTGAGTCCGCTGGAGAGGATAAAAAACTTGCTTTTTCTAAGCGGACAAAGTCATTATCTAAGCAAGCTTTAGCTAAAGCCTTTCTTGCTGACTCAAGAATTTGAGGCTGATAAGTTTGTAACTCATCAATCACAACCGAACATCGAAACATAAACATACCACTATTCCACAGGTATTCTTTACTTTCTATATAGCTTTTAGCCGTTTCATAATCAGGTTTTTCCACAAAATTAGCCACTTGAAAAGCGGTATCAACTTGAGTAAGTTTTTCTCCTTGATGGATATAACCATAACCCGTTTCTGGCTGATCTGGCACAATGCCAAAGGTGACTAACTTTCCTAACTCGGCTAATTGCTTGCCCAAGGAAATAACGTGATGAAATGCCTGAATATTTTTGATCACATGATCAGCCGGCAAAATCAACATAATCGGATCTTCACCGCTACTTAATAATTTTAATGCTGCTACAGCAATGGCTGGTGCAGTGTTACGCCCCTTGGGCTCCAAAATAATGGTAGGCTTTTGTACCTCCAATTGACGCAATTGCTCTGCCACTAAAAACCTGTGAGCATCATTACAAACAATCACCGGTTCAAGCATTTCTTGTGCAAGCATTTCATCACTTTCAAGCAAACGTAATAAGGTATCTTGTAACAAAGAGTGCTCTGAAACCAATGGTAAAAACTGCTTAGGGTTCAACTCCCTCGATAAAGGCCATAGACGGCTACCCGAACCACCTGACAATATAACTGGTGCAATTTTCATCTTTATTTACTCCCTATTAAATTCATGATCCGCTCAAATTTTTCCTTTACTAAAGCTACTTTATCTTGCACCTTAGGATTATTGACTAAGCTAAACATCGCTTCAGGATCAATCATAGAAAGGCTAATACTTCCAGGAGAAACCTCTCGAATCACCAAGTTACAAGGTAATAATAAACCAATATCTGGCTCAATTTGTAATACTTCATGAGCGATTACTGGATTACAAGCACCTAAAATTTTATACGGAGTTCGGTCTACATCAATTTTTTTCTTTAACACTGCCTTTACATCAATTTCAGTCAATACCCCAAAACCCTCTGTCTTTAAGGCCTCAATGGCTTTTGCTTCTGCTTGTTCCATAGTGCTTTTTATAATCACTTCCATTCCGTACATAAAAATTCCTTTATTTTCGTTATCAATATTTTATAGCCAATTACCAATTAGAATAAACGAAGACCATAAACCTGGGTGAGAATACTGTTCTTGTTTTAACAATTTTATTTTAGCCTGCTGTAATGCTTGTGCTTTTGATAATGCTTGATCATTTAAATTTTCATAAAAATCTGGAAGCAATCGTTTAGCGACCACATCTGCAACCGGCCAAAGTGATCCTAATGCACTTCTTGCCCCCGATTTTAAAGCCACTCCACTTAAACCTAGAGGAGAGCGATCATCCCCTTCAGCAGTTTGACAGGCACTTAAAGTCAAAATTTCTACAGGAGAACTGGAAAAAGCCTCCGATTTAAAAAAACTTTCTAATTTATTCATATTTAACACTTGATCATGAGCAATTAAAAAGCTTTTTTCTGGAGTCCCTGAAAATAGGCCATGAGAAGCAATATGAACAATTTTATAACTATGACTAATTTCTTTAGTAAAGTTTTCAATATTAAAATCTTTATTTAATAACACATTAGAAGGAAGCATCTTGGCAATTTGTTCCACTTCATCAATAACCCCCGGCAGTTGAAGTGCTGTTTGGATTTTATCTTTAACTCGACTATTTAGTGGTCTTTCAATATTCTCTATAGCTAAAGACTTATCATTCTCAGCAGGTAACGCTCTTAATAAAATACTCCTCGTTTCTTGCTCTGCAGGTGCATTGCTTGCTAGTATTTGTTGCATCTCTTCAGGTAAGTCATTGACCACTTCTCCCGGCCTTGAAACTCCGGCTAATAAGGCAGTAATGTTAACCCGAGAATTTGATTTCATTTTCATCAAGGTTAAACCAGGAACTGTTGCAAACGCATATTTTTCAATCAAATATTCTTTTCCAGTCCATAAAGCACCCAGTGGTAATTGCCTTAAAAAGCCATCTGGGGCATTGACTAAGGTATCTATGTTTGCTGCTTCTAATTGTTTGATAAAAGGTTTTAGCATTAATTGATATAAGTTTGCTGCAGTATGTTGGGGAAATGTGCGAAAATAACCACCCACCTGAGGGTGTAAACTATTTGTAAGCCGTCTCACCAAGCGTTTAATTATGCGCAACGGGGCTAATACTTGGTGATGATATTTTTTATCACCTATTTGTAGTAGCATTTCAAGCCTATCTTCAAAAATAATCGGATAAATCACTGCACTATGTGGTGCAACTTGATTTAAATCATCCAGTGGTGCCTGCTCAACGGCACAGGAGTTTTTAAAATAATCTTGCATCTCTGCTGTTTTTAAACGCTCGACAATCAGTAGTGCATCCGTTAGTAGTTTTTGTTGTTCTGCTTTAGGCTGTTGTTTTGATTGTTCAATCAACAAAGCCACCAATTGCATATAAATGGGCGCAAGCGTTTCACGAAAAGACGATTTGCCATTTTGATAATAAACAGGAATATCCTGACGAATCGCTTGTATATGATTAACGGCTCGTCGATAAGCCGCAATAGCTTGTTTATTTTTTTGTAGCGATTTGAACAATCGCCCCTGCTGCCACTCCCATTGTAATAATAAATCACTAGCAGAGGTTTGCTGTGCAGATAATATTGCCTGACCTGTAAGCTCTAAGGCATCATCCGCTTGCTGTTTTTTTTCATACAATAAAGCTAAATAACCTTGTGCTTGCGATAATAAGCGGCTTTGTTTTAATTTGCTGGTTAACAACAACGCTTGACTTAAGTTATTGTAGGCAAGTTTAGAAAAACCTTGTTGTAGTGCCTGATATCCCAGGGCAATCAACAAAGTGCTTTTTTCTATGGATGATGATAGCTTGGCAACTAAATTTTCTGCCTGCACTAGATATGCATAAGTAGTTTTAATACGCTTTTGGTTATTTTTACTACTATCTTGACTTAATTCAAATGCACTAAGGTTAATTAAAATACTCACGATCAATGCAGAGTCACCGCTTTTTTTTCCATGCATTAAAGCTTGCTGAAAATACTCTTTTGTTTTCCCCTCGCTAAAATGCCGGTTTCCAAGCAAATTATAGGCAAAAGCAATCAGATCATCTCGCTGATAGTCTTTAGCCATTTGCAGACCTTGTGATAAATTCAAATCTCCTTGCTCAAACAATTGATTATGAAAATAACTTTGCGCCAAGCTCAATTTAACCGTGGCAAGTTGTTGCTGGTTGTTATTTTTTATTAACTCAGCAGCTAATAGCAAATCAGCCAAAGACTTTTTATGAAAACCCATTAAGCGTTGAGCTTCTGCTCGTTGCAATAAAGCATTAAAATCAGCTTGTTTTGCTAGCGTAAGGCAAGGTAAAGCTAGACAAAAAAACAGCAATAGACACTGATTAAAAAGTGCTTTTCTAATATTCAACATGCTTAAAAAGTTAATATAAGTCATAGGAAAGCTCAAAGTTAATTCCATCATCTTGTAAATTATAAGCATTAGGGTTGGTTATTTTTTTAAATCCATGAGCAATAGTCAACTTTGCTTTAAATTTTTTGCTTTGCCAAGCGATATCAAAACCCAAAGAAGTTAAGGATTTTCTAGTTTGCCAATTATTTTTTTCCCAGCTACTGCCTGCATCAAAAAATGGACTGATGCTTAGAGTGCCAGCAAGCTTTTCCACTTTATCTCGAAAAAGTGGATATTGATAAGCAATCGAGAAAAACAAGCCATTATCATTCACCAAGCTATTCTCTCTATAGCCTCTAACACTTTGCATCCCACCAAGCGCAAAACGCTGCATGGATAATAGACTATCATTGGATAATTGTATATTTGAACGCAATAATAATTGGCCATCTATCGATTCAAATCGTTGTGCATATTGCACTTGACCCAACCAGTTAAAAAACTTTCCATCTGCTTTTCTATTGCTAATTGTTGCACCAAATGCATCAATGCCTAAACTAAACACTGAACCTAAAGCCAACACAGTGGAACGTTGACGTTGGGTATAAAATTGGGAAAATTTTAACTCAGTTGTTTTACTAATCCCTTTTTCATCAGCCCCAACATCAAAAGGGCTGGGGCTGCCCAATAAAAATGTTTGACTTTTTTTATGTGCTAAGCGGAGCTCTAGCAAGAGCTTTTGACTATTATCAGTAAAAACCGGCTGATTAAGGCCTAACTCCAAGTAATAATAATGACTTGAAATCCCTGCATCTTGTAACGGTTTTTCCACTACCTTTGCCCGAGACACTCCTGCATCTAATAATAATTTACGATCTTGAGCATTTAACGTAAAGGCATAACTTCCTTCCAGCGTATGTGCCGCTTTTGTTTTATTAGCATTGACTGCCAAATAATCACCATAACCACTCAGGTTATAAGTCTGTGTTTGTAAGCTTATCGCCTCTGCACCTGAACTTGGGGCATGGTAATTATCTACTCCTAGCTTTGCATTAAACGCTTTTGCCCTCTCTACGTCTAATTCTAAATAGCTTTCTCCCAGTTTTGTACTAGGCTTTAGCGCACCATTTAAACGCTCAATTAATGGATCTGCTAATAAGGCCTGAAAGCGTTTTTGCAACTCATAAGTATTTAACACCTCGTCCTTTTTTTTCCACAATCTATCTCTAATATAGTTGGGATCCAAACGCTCATTGCCCTTAATATCAATTTTATTTAGCACTCCTTCAATTACCTGAAAAGTAAGTTCCCCATTAAATGCTTGCTGTTTAGGAATTATCACCCCTGAATTAATATACCCGGCCTGAATATATTTATCAGTAAGCAAAAGACGAATATCTTCCAATTCTGCCAAGCCTATTGCTTGATTGATAAAAGTGCTCACTGACTGTTGTAGCTCTTGCTCAGAAAAAACCTGATTTCCTACAAAGGTAATTTTTTTTAAAATAAAGCGTTTGCCGGTTTGATTTCTTTTAAGATAGCTTTTATCAACGACTGGTTTGGGTGGTACAAATTCTTTTTCTTCTTGCAGTTGTTTCTCTAAGTACTCCGGCAAACTAAGTTCTGGTTGGCTAGACAATACTCCTTGCTCACTACTCAACTCAGCTGAAATAAGCATATCCGTTGTAAACAATAAAAAACTATAACTCAACAATAAAAGTAGCAGTCTTGTTTTAAACAAGCGAATTTTCTTTTTTATCATAAGTTGTTGGCCAATTTTAAAGAACAACCTAGCTGAGTCGCTTTATCTATTAGCTCTTCACTTAACTTTTTTAGTGCTGAAGTTGAAAGTGCTTTTTGAGGAGTGCTTTCTTGCAGTAAAATCT
Organism: uncultured Ectothiorhodospiraceae bacterium; assembly: GCA_964391585.1. Lineage (GTDB taxonomy): Bacteria > Pseudomonadota > Gammaproteobacteria > GRL18 > GRL18 > JADGAU01. The sequence goes on along the minus strand of CAYMMQ010000068.1, from coordinate 1,500 downwards.
GCCCGCTTCCCATTGGCAATTTTATTGGCATGCTAATTTGTTCACTTAGTATTTGAGGTAAACCACCTTTTCCTAACGAAACTAATGAGCTAGGTATTGTCCCAGAGTTAACCTGACATGGGTTTTTGCCAATAGTATCCTGTTTAATAAAACTGGTTGAAATATTTAATATCGCCGCAGATAAATCAAGTTCAGGAGCTGTAACCGTAATATTGCCACTCACACCATCTGGAGCTGCAGCTTGAATGACGTTAAAGCCACTTAGAGAATCAAAAGCAATGCGATCATTTTGATTTGAATAAAGTGGTTGATTGGCTGGATAGATCAATTGTGGCGTATCAATTTTTATGTCGCCACCACTTGCACCAATGGCCGCCGTATTCGCTTGTACAAAGCCATTTTGCATCACCAGAGCGGGAGATTTGATGGCAATATCACCACCATTACCTAAATCATTGCTCACCGAAGTGGTAATTAAGCTATTATCAATCACCAAAAAACCATTCTTGATGCTGATTTTTCCTGCATTGGCATTTTGGGCTGCAGTGGTAATTGAGGATTGAGAACTAAGCTGCAAACGTCCCACTGTATTGATATTTATATCTGCTGCAGCTGCATTGCCAAAACTTTCGGCGTTAATTTCTGATAAATTGTTTAAAGATAGTGAGTTAGCATTAATTTCTATCTGATGTTTTTGTTCTGTAATATCAGGAGCAAGATTACCATAAGCGGTAATAGCAATTCTTGCTTGATTTAATAAGTTAATAGTATTAGCAGCAATTGAGATGCTCCCCACTTGTCCGCTCGAAGATTTATAAGTTTCACTGGTAATGGCGGCATAAACACTATTATTGGCATCAATAAACAGTTGATCGGTTTTAATGTCAATTTTACCCGCATTTCCACTATTATCAGAGGTGCTTGAAATCGTGCCATCATGATAAATTTCTAACAAACCATCAACGATGATATTCAATTGTCCTGCATTGCCACTAGCTGGATTAGCTTCCCCATCATTGGTATAGCTATCACTGGCGATACCAGTAAAAAACTCACCATCAACTCCATCATCAATAAACAAGCTACCCGCATGGATGCTAATATTCCCAGCATCACCATCACCTTGGGTATTACTGCCTATTTCACTTCCGTATAAAACTTGTATTTGACCATTCACATCAATATTGATTTCACCTGCTTTTCCCGTTGAGTCAGCATTTGCATTAGTAAATATACCACTATTTAAATATGGATTATTTTTACCATCAACAACAAGCTGCTCTGCTTGAATAAAAATACTCCCAGCATTTCCAGCAGAAGAAGTTTTACTGCTGATTTCGCCGCCTTCAATAATTTGTAACTCATTACTTGCAGTAAGGTTGATTTGTCCTGCATGACCATTTTCTGTGCTATAAGTATTACTAAAGATTCCTGTATCTAATTGTTGATTGTTTTTGCCATCAATGATAATCAATGGACTGCTTACAGAAATATCACCAG